>CAZWZZ010000343.1:1463-6668 GCA_964638395.1 uncultured Caldilineaceae bacterium | reverse complement strand
AAGCCGGGGTCATTCATGTAACGGGCGAAAATTTCTTCGTTCTGGTCCATGCGCTCGACAAAGAGGGTCTCTAACAGTCGCTTAAAAAGCAGAGAGAATTTATCCGGCGAGTTGACCTGAGCCGCTTGTTTTAATTCCTCGGAGTCGGCGGCGGCTTCGATAATTTGATCGAAGAAAAGCTGGTCGGCCTGATTAAAATCGGTGCCGAAGCGATCATTGACGATGTCGATAACTTTGGAGAGGGCCACCGGGCTTTCCCGGATGACGGCGGTTCCCACGGCGGTGGGGCCATCGAGTGACCGGGCGTACCCTTTGCCCAAATCGATGGAGCCTTCGCTGATCTTCTGGAGGCGATAATATTCGAGATAGATGTCATTGTCGAAATCATACTGTGGCCCACCTGACCGGCGCGGTAGTTTGGCGGCCAGATGTCGCAGAAAGGTATAGAGCCGCTCCAGGTCGGAGTCTTGATAGGGAATGACCTGGCTGAGAAACACATACAGGTTGCGGAAGGCCGTCAATTTTTTGCGCCAACTTTCGGCCTCTTCTTCGTTCTCCTGCTGGAGGGCCTTGAACCGGTCTACAGCCGGGTCGAGGGCGGCGTTCATAGCCTGATGGTCGGCCACGCTTTGTTTCTGTTTCGGTTTGAAGTAAACCTGGCAAAACCGCTCGACCTCGGTTTGCAGGTAGACGCCCGAAGCATCAAGCTCATTTTTGAGTTGATACAGTTGTTCCGGCTCGGCCTCATCTCCCAGCATAGCCCCTTCATAAAACTGTTTGAAAGCCTCCCGAATTTCCTCCCGGTCGTTGACGAAATCAAGAACGAAGGTATCCTCTTTGAGCGGGTGTGTCCGATTGAGGCGGGACAGCGTTTGGACGGCCTGAATCCCGGCCAACCGCTTATCGACATACATCGTGTGCAGCAGGGGTTGATCGAACCCGGTTTGATACTTCTCGGCCACCAACAAAACCTGGTATTCGCGGGTGGCGAACTGCTCCGGCAATTCGGTGTCACGGATGCCTTGATTCATTGCCTCTTCGGTGTAGCTTTGATCCTTGATTTTATCATCCTGGACCACGTCCGAAAAGGCGACAAGCGTTTTGATGGGGTAGCCTTTGGCCTTGATATATTGGTCGAACTGCTGTTTGTAACGCACCGCTTCCAGACGGGAGCCGGTGACGACCATCGCTTTGGCCTTGCCGCCGATTTTGTGGCGGGTGAAGGCGTTGAAATGTTCGACCATTACCTCGGTTTTTTGGGCGATGTTGTAGGGATGGAGCCGCATAAAGCGGGCCAGGGCGCGAGCCGCCTTTTTGCGTTCAACGTTGGGATCATCTTCAGAGGCCCGGATGAGCCTGAAATAGGTTTTGTAGGTGGTGTAGTGGCGCAGGACATCCATAATAAAGCCCTCTTCGATGGCCTGGCGCATGCTGTAGCGGTGGAAGGGGCCGCCGTTGCGCCCGAAGACTTTGAGCGTTTTATGTTTGGGAGTGGCGGTAAAGGCAAAAAAGCTGAGATTGGCTTGCCGGGCGCGTTGGGCCATTGTGCGGAAGAGGGCGGTCATATCCGGGACGCCCTCCGCCTCGGCTTGCTGTTTGGCTGCTTCGTGCAGATCTTCGCCGCCCAAAATGCCTTTTAATTCGGTGGCGGTTTCGCCGGATTGGGAGCTGTGGGCCTCGTCGATGATGACCGCACAGCGGCGGGTGGGCAAGCGGCCGCTTCCCTCCTCCTGCCGCTCCTCGGCCAACTTTAGCAGGCGTTGGCTGACAAAGGGGAATTTTTGCAGGGTGGTGATGATGATCGGCACGGCGCTTTCCAGAGCCAGGGCCAATTGGCGCGAGTCTTTGTCGATTTTTTCGACGACCCCGTGCCGGTGTTCAAATTGGTAGATCGTATCCTGCAACTGTTGATCGAGAACGCGACGGTCGGTGATGACGATGACGCTGTCAAAAATACGCTCATCCTGGGCATTATGGAGCGAGGCCAGGCGGTGGGCCAGCCAGCCAATGGTATTGCTCTTGCCGCTGCCGGCCGAATGTTCGATGAGATAGTTATGGCCCACGCCCTCTTCTTGGGCCTTTGTGACCAAGTGGCGCACGGCCTGAAGCTGGTGGTAGCGGGGAAAGATCAGCGTCTCTTTTTTGTATTTGCGCCCCTCGTCATCCCGTTTTTCTTCGACCTGGAGGTGCAAAAAACGGGCCAGCAAATCGAGCAGGCTATCGCGCCGCAGAACCTCTTCCCACAGATAGGCGGTGCGGTAGGTGCGCCCCTGCGGATCCGGTGGATTGCCGGCCCCGCCTTCAAAGCCTTGATTGAAGGGCAAAAAGTGGGTGGCGCTGCCGGCCAGGCGGGTGGTCATCCACACGGCTTCGGTATCGACGGCAAAGTGAACCAGCGTGCGCCGCTTGAACTCAAAGATTGGCTCGCGGGGGTCGCGGTCCTGGCGATACTGGGTTTTGGCGTTTTCGACGGTCTGGCCGGTCAGCGGGTTTTTTAGTTCGAGGGTCACGACCGGGATGCCGTTGAGCGTCAGGGTGACATCGAGCGATACGTTGGGCTGACGCTCGCTAAAATGAAGCTGGCGAACCAGGCCGAGCCGGTTGGCGGCGTAGCGAAGCTCAAGTTCCGGGTTGAGGCCGTGGGCCGCCTTGAAGTAGGCCAGGCGCAGGGTGCGACCATAACATTTGAAGCCGTGGCGCAGGGTGTGCAGCGAGCCGTTCATATCCAGCCACTTGCACAGGTCGGTCAACACCTGGGCGGCGGTTTTATCCCCATGCAGGGCTTCCAGCTTGGCCCACTCCTGGGGTTGGGTGGCCCGGATAAAGGCGATGGCCTCATCGGGGAAAATGGCCCGAACCGGGTCGAAGGGGCCTTGAATGGGCTGGTAGCCGTGATCGAAGAGATATTGTTCGATGACGCTCTCAAAGGCGGTTTCACTGTGACGTTTTGGGGTAAGGGGGCTGTTCACCAATGAACTCCTTAAGTTTGGTTATTTCCTGGCATCAAATCGCTTTAAGTATTTTTCGCAGGCTTGCTTGATGGCAAAACAGAAGGGGCGAAAAAGACCATGACTGTTTCGTTCTTCAATGTTAGCCATAAGTCGCTCTGCCTGCACTTTAGACAGTTGTTTTTCAAACAATATGCTGTGAATTGCCTCTTTCCGCATCTCGACTAACTCCCGGTGATCTAAATGTAAGCGGCGAATTGTTTCTTTCGCGCCTTCATCGTCGGGATGTGCGGGAGAAATTTTTCCAGTGGCTCTATAGCGAAAGCGGCGTTCGCAATCAGGACGCAGGGGATGAACCAAAAGGTGTTCATCATACCAACTGCCTTTTTTGTGCGCCCCGTATTCACATTTTTTGGGTGCATTCCAGGCCGGATGGGCGGCCAGCATGTTGGCATAATCGGTATCTTCGTGATTCATACAGAGCGCCTGGGGTTTTAGATGCTCGATATGGGATGACTCCGCCGTGACTCTACGCCCGGTGTAACAACATAACCCACCTTGCTCTTGTATTAGACCCGCTTTAATGGCTTCACGGACAGCGGCGGGCATATCATCATAACTCCAGGCCAGTTGCTTGGCATCTTGACTGTCCGGCTTGGCCCGTGTCCAGGCGATTAGTTCGTGGGGCTGCGGTTTTTTGGTGATGTATTTCATAGTCCAAGTAGTTGATAACGGTCAAGACGGGCTTGCAGCTTGACCAACTCAGGGAAATCTCCTATCTCATTTCGCAGGCTGTTGATGGCCTCGGCGGCCTGCTCGAACTCCTCATCTTCGATCAAATCGCCGATCTGATCCAGTTTCCTGTCAACATCAGGATTTCGATCAGGAGCGTTCATCAGATATTGCAAGATCCAACTGCTATCCATTCCAAGCGATTGCCCGGGTCGATACGTTGCGCCATGCTCAATCAAGGTAATGCTCTCCGGCGACACCTCGCCCAAGATTTGGGGAGAGTGGGTGGTGGCGATGAACTGACAGTTGGGAAAGGACGCAGTCAGCCGGTCACAAATGGTGCGCTGCCAGCGGGGATGGAGATGCAGGTCTAGCTCATCGATGAGGATCACCGCTTGGCCATCCCGCAAAGGATCATCTAGGTTGGGATTAGCCTGCACCAGACGGCGGGCCAGGTCAAACACCAGGGCAATCATACTGCGTTCACCATCCGAAAGCTGGTTCACATCAAGGGTTATATTATCCTTATCTATGAGCATGGTTGTCTTCGGTTCACGGACTGCTCGCAGGTTGGTGTAGCCATCAAGGAAACTTATAACAGTATCGTTGAACACCTTGAGACGATGAGCTGACGCCTCAAGTTCATCGGCCAATGCCTCTTGTACCAACCACCACTCGGCGAACTCACGCAGGCGTAATGTGCGATAATCGCTCAATGCCTCGGCAAAAGCAGCGGTCTGACCACCCGCACTACTTAGGCCACTAGGTTTACGCATAGTAGGGGCCGAACGGCCTGTGGAAAAATAAACGGCAATCGGTTGCTCGTCATCTTTCTTGGTCAACTTGCCAATAGGTATTCCATCTGATGTGAGTTCATTGCGTTCAACCAAATCATAAGTCTGCTCACGAACCTGGCCTACTCTGGACTCATCAATAACATATTCTTTACGCGGTATGTGCATCAGATGCTTCATGGCAAGGCCCGCTGCTTCAAAGCTGAGTTCAACCGTAAGCGCCCCTTGTCCAACGGTGATGTCATCCTTCTCAAATTCATCCGGTTTACTTCTGGAGGCGGTAAGTCTGGGCAGCGAGTGGGACAACATCACCCGCAACACATCCAGCACCGTGGATTTACCCGCCCCGTTGATGCCGACCAACAGGTTCATACCGGGCTGAAATTCAAACGCGGCCTGGTCGAATACCCGCACATAGGCCAGCTCTAATTTTTTGAGTTGCATCTGTGACTCCAATTCGTCTTTGATGAGGACCCGGGGTTCAAAAGTTTACCATGAAGAGCATGAAGAGCATGAAGGTTGTCTATTTTTCTTCATGGTAGGTTTACCCCACCGTCACCCGAATTTGGCCCGATACCGCCGCTGAGATGAGGGCCGCCCGGCGTTCAAGGGAAAGTTTACCATGAAGGACAGGAAGCGCATGAAGGTTGTCTATTTTTCTTCATGGCCTTCTTGATCTTCATGGTAGGTTTACCCCACCGTCACCCGAATTTGGCCCGATACCGCCGCTG
>CAZWZZ010000343.1:0-1363 GCA_964638395.1 uncultured Caldilineaceae bacterium | reverse complement strand
AGATGAGGGCCGCCCGGCGTTCATCGAGTAGTTTGAGGGTTTCTTGCAACGCATTTTGCAGTTTATCAATCTTTACGATCTGTGTCTCCAAATAGTCAACAATTTTCTGCTGTTCCTCCAATGGTGGAACTGGAAACAAAACCCCAAAAAATTCTTCGGGATAAAGTCGTAGCCGGGATGACCAAACACCTCTTGAATAACGTGTAACTTCTGTGGCAAAGATGGGCATACGCACCAGATAATCTATGAAATGAGGGTCTAATTGTTCGACTGGCCGGTAAACGTGATAAGATGGGCTGACAACACCATCCTGAAAAGCAACCCCCATTGCTCCCATCCAAGCCCACAGTGTATTGATGATTAAATCACCTGACTGACAAATTTTATACCCTTCCAGGCTTTCAGCCATAAACATATTGACATCTTTTTCCGAACGTGGCGTTACACCTGTGATGTGCGAAACCGTTAACAACTCCTCGTCGCCAGTTGTTGAGCGGTCATTCACTTCTGTAAACAACCATTTTGCAAATTCAACCTCCCAATGCGCCGGAATCTCCCCCAGCCACTCGACGCCGGAGTCGCGCAGGGGGGCCGCCGGGTTCAGGCCGCGAGTGACGGCGTGGGTGATGAGGGCGCGGCGTTTCTCGGCCAGCAGGGTCAGCAGTTCTTCTTTAGCCGCAATCAGCGCGTCCAGTTTGGCGGTTTCGCGGTCGAGGTAGGCGGCGATGGCGCGTTGTTCGGGAAGGGGTGGGATAAAAAGATATTTTTGGTAAGCGTTATCACGACTTAGACCTGGAACTGCTGCCTCGTTTGAGCCTTCATCAAGATTAAGTGTTTGAAGTACATAGAACAACCATCTTAGATGATGTTGTGTAGTCGTCTTGTCAATGAAAAAGGTTGTGTCTGATGCAAACACTGGCTCATCTGACCAGTTGATTTTACCGTATGAACCTTTACGACCAACGACAATCACTGGAGCAGAAGTATTGGCTACCGAGAATTGAGCATAAGGTCCATTTGAGCCGTAAACCTTTACCAGTCCTTGTCTCTCCTCATCACTAGATGGTAATGCGTCTCCATAATTAAAACGTGTGGCATATTTTAGTTGGGCATGTTGCCAAGTCAAATCCTCACCTCACACAGCAGGCGGATAATTGCTTTTGGGTAGGCTGGAAAGAACCATGAAGGACACGAAGAGCATGAAGATTTTTTGCTTTTCCCTTCATGCCCTTCATCTCCTTCATGGTGAAATAATAGCCAATCGCTACAAAACAAAGCTGGTCAACCCATCCTTCAAGCGCACCACGTTGAAATTAAGCAGCAGACCATGCTTTATCCCGGCCAACTTCATATAGGTCAACAG
>CAZWZZ010000342.1:0-6682 GCA_964638395.1 uncultured Caldilineaceae bacterium | reverse complement strand
ACAGTTCCGGCAGAACAGAAATATCTTTTTGATTTACTGATAGAAGCCGAAGAGGAAGGCTTGATTTTACAAACAGCAGATGGCCAGCAATTCGTATTATTATCACTTGAGGAGTGGCAGGGGTTTGATGTTGGGGATAGTGATGATTTCGAGGAAGAGGTCAAAGTAACATCTGAAAATAAGGCGTTGATGGAATTTTTGACGAAACGTCAGAGTAATGGAGAACGGACCTCATTGGCGGATGTTAAAAAGGAATTGGGACTGAGTTGACTTTATTTTTGATGTTCCGGTTAGATTCCGGCTCATTTTGCTTACAGAACGATCAACAAAGGTAAGGGTGAGATGGGCACATCATTGGAGGATTTGAGGGTGCTGCGGGCGGCGGAGGATATTGCCGACGGCTTGTGGGAGCAGGTCGGGGAGTGGGAGGTGTTTCCGCGGGATGTCGTCGGGGAGCAGTTGACTCGCGCTGCCGACTCGATTGGGGCGAATATCGCCGAGGCCTTTGGTCGCTTTGAGTATGGGGAGAAGCTCAAGTTTCTCTACTACGCCCGGGGCAGCCTGTTCGAGACAAAATATTGGCTCAACCGCGTGGCCCAACGACAGTTGATGATGGTCGAGCAGGCCCAGAATTACGCTACCCAACTGACCAACCTGGCCCGGCAGATTAACGCTTTTGCCAAAAGCATCAAGCAGCAGAAGCAGAACGGCGCTCCCCCGCCCCAAGTTAAGGAGGGTAGCGCCGACTATTTGACGGCGTTACCGGACAGGTCCACCATTATATTTGACGAAGATGATCTCGACTGGTTGGAAACGTTGCCCAACAAACTATAATTCAGAATCAAGATTTAAAATAGCCCCTAAAACGTAAAACGCGAAACGTAAAGTCCACTCGCAGAATCAGTAGACCGCAACCGCACCTTTCGATACGACCTCGTTCCTCGGTCTACTCAAGCTGTGTCCTGAGCCTGTCGAAGGGATGCTGCGGTCTACTGAGAGTCAATACTTTACGTTTTTCGATTTACGCTTTACGGGCGATAGTTATTCCGTGGAGATGTTTAACCGCCTCATCTCCAATCACAAAGGAGCCTTTTATGACCACCCGCTATTTCGGACAACGGATCAAACGAAACGAAGATTTTCGGATGTTGACCGGGCAGGCATTGCACGTCGATGATGTCGATTTGCCCGATATGCTGCACGCAGCGTTTTATCGCAGCGGCTATGCCCACGGCGTCATCAAAGAGATTGATGTTGCGGCGGCGCTGGAGCGACCGGGCGTGGTCGCCGTTTACACCGCCGTTGATCTGGGCGATTATTGGCAGCCGGGACCGCTGTTGGTTCCGCCGCCGCCGACTATCAAACGCCAAACCTTTCATCCCCGCACCCAGGTTCCGCTGGCTAAGGACAAGGTGCGTTTTGTCGGCGAGCCAATTGTGATGGTCGTGGCCGAGAGCCGCTACATCGCTGAGGATGCCGTGGGCGATATCTGGGTGGAGATCGACCCGCTCCCGGCCAACGTCGATCTGGAGAAATCGCTGAGTAATGAGGCGGCTGTGATTCACGATGATTTGCCCTCCAACTTGGCCGCTCACGTCACCCAAGAAAAGGGCAATTATGCAGAGGCGGCGCAACAGGCTGATTTGGTCATCAAACGCCGCTTTTGGTATGACCGGGGCACGGCGGCGGCGATGGAGAATCGGGGTATCGTCGCCCAGTGGGACCTCAAGAGCGCCCAACTGACGGTGTGGGACACGACCCAAGCGCCCATCTTCATCCGCAACATCCTGGCCGGGATGCTCGGCCTGTCGGAGCATCAGGTGCGGGTCGTGGCCCCCTTCATCGGCGGCGGGTTCGGCCCGAAGATTATGATGGGCTATCAGGAGGAGCTGCTGGTTCCGTGGGCGGCGTTGAAGCTGGATCGGCCCATCAAATGGATCGAGGATCGGCAGGAGAACTTCTTCGCCACGACGCAGGAGCGGGGACAACTGCACGATGCGGAGTTGGCCGTCAGCAAGGATGGACGCATTTTGGGCCTGAAACAGGTTTTTCTACACGACACCGGGGCGTATGATCCTTACGGACTGACGGTTCCGCTCAACAGCCAGGCCAATGCTCTCGGCCCTTACGCGACGCCCAACTATTACGGCGAATTCAAGGCCGTTTTCACCAACAAACCCATCGTCACCCCCTATCGCGGCGCGGGCCGGCAGCACGGCGTCTTCGTCATCGAGAGGCTGCTGGACATCGCCGCCAAAGAGTTGGCTCTCAGCCCCATCGACATCCGGCGGCGGAATTTCATCCAGCCGGAGCAGTTCCCCTATAATCACGAAATCATCTTCCAGGATTTCGCCCCGTTGATGTTTGATAGCGGCAACTATGAACCGGCGCTGGATAAGGCCGCCGAGATGATTGGCTACGAGCAGTTTGTCACCGAGGAGCAACCCCGGCTGCGGGCCGAGGGCAAGATGGTCGGCATCGGCATTGCGGCCTACATCGAAGGGACAGGGATTGGCCCCTACGAAGGAGCGCGGATTACCGTCGGGGCCAGCGGCAAGGTCAGCGTGGCCACCGGCATCGGCACGCAGGGGCAGGGGCATTACACCTCCTTTGCCCAAATCGTGGCCGATGAGGTGGGCGTCGATGTCCGGGATGTGTATCTGGTTAGCGGCGATACCGATCAGTTCCATTGGGGGGCGGGCACGTTTGCCAGCCGGGGCGCGGTTGTGGCCGGGAGCGCCATCCACGCAGCGGCGACGGAGGTGCGGAAGAAAATCCTCAAGCTGGCCGGGGAGATGTTGGAAGCCGCCGAGGAGGATTTGGAATTGAGCGACGGTGAGGTGCGGGTCAAAGGCGTGCCCGACTCGGCCATCAAGCTGGGCCAACTGGCGATGGCGGCCAACCCGCTGCGAGGCGCGGTTCGGCCGGGAACGGAGCCGGGGCTGGAAGCGACTTCCTACTTCGGCCCGGAGAGCGGCACCACGGCCAGCGGCGTCCACGCGATGATCGTCGAGGTGGACCCGGAGACGCTACTGGTCGAGATCAAGAAATATGTCGTCGTTCACGACTGCGGGCGGGTCATCAACCCTTTGATTTTGGACGGCCAGATTCACGGCGGCGTGGCCCAGGGTATCGGCAACGCTTTCTACGAGGAGCTGGTTTTCAACGAGGATGGCCAGTTACTCAACGCTTCGTTTATGGATTTTCTGCTGCCGACCTCGCTCGATGTGCCCCACATCGAGATCGACCATTTCGAGACACCCTCGCCGCTCAACCCGCTGGGCATTAAAGGCGCGGGCGAGGCCGGGGCTATCCCCACCGCCGCCGCTTTCGCTCAGGCGGTGGAGAATGCCATAGCTCCCTCCCCATCAACGGGGGAGAAGACAGGGGCCGAGATTTTGGAGATTCCGCTGAATCCGAATCGGTTGTTTGAGCTGGTGTATGGCAGTGAGGCGTGATTCGTGATCCGTGAAATATCTCCAACGCTCGCAGGCAGCCCATCACTTTTGGCAGCAAGTTCACAGCGTAGACTTCCGCAGTCTCGTTGTAATATTAGAGAGAAATAATAAAGTGATCGGGGTTCGGGGGCGATGCCGACCAACCCCGGTTCTACCGCTTTGATGCGGTTGTGGTGGTCGGTCCGCAGCGCATCCGGGGTCGTCTACGCTTGGCCGTCGGGCGGGATTGATAGACTGGCGTCCATCGTCACAGATAGGGCATAGGTTGGCTCCTCTCGTTGTTGGTTTGACTTATTATGCTCAATCAGCCACAATATTGGGTGTCCCAGATTTTAGGAGATAGCATCCTGAGTAGCCCTGAGTCTTTTCCAGGGCGTATCGAAGGGTGCGGCGAACGGGAGGAGGCTTGGGTCAACCAGCACCCTTCGATACGCCCTCGTCCCTCGGCCTACTCAGGATGCTGGACTTGAATTCTCGCCCAAATTTTGGGACGCACCCACAATAGTTGATGGTTGACAGCGGACAAGCGAGTTGTTTTGGAGGAGACCGTTGGCCGGGCGATTTGAACCAAACCCCAGAATAGTTATCTTTGAACATTTTAAAGAGCATAAATCGGTCATTTTTTATTATCTGATTTTGCTGGCCGTCCCGGCTATCGTTGCCCTGGTCGGCTTTATCCTCGTTGAGGGCGTGTTGTTAGGGATCAGGGTATTGGGTGCGGACCTTGTCGCGCAAAATTTTGCCGCAACCCTATTGCTTGACTGGGCCGAGATTGGGGCAGCTTTCCTGGCGCTTATCGGTTTTGGAACGCTACTTTTTTTTGCCCTGTGGCGCAGCGAAGCCACAGTCGGCGGGCTATCGGCCCGTTATTGGGAAAATAGAGAGTCTCGCCTGGTAGCTACTTTGGAAGCGTTTGCCAATCTGGCCCCTTTTTATAATGTCACTTATATTGTCAGTGTTGTTGGCTTTGCTCTACTTGCTTTCTTGTTGATTTATCTGGGCTTTGGCAAACTGGCTATCTTTGGGCTGGTTTTCCTGTTGATCGCGCCGCTCCTCATTGTTAGCCACGTTGTCCGGTACTATGTTCTAAGCCCTGTTGCCCCCAACCCGGAACCGGAGCCGGTGACATCTGACGAATCGTCACCGGCTGAGACACCCTCACAACTGCCTCTCACTATCCACGTATTTGCCGCCTTGCTAAAAAGTCGTCTGAGCCGTTTTATAGTCGGGGTCATCATCTTTCCGGTGTTGATTGGGGCGGCCCTGTTGTGGCCCATTTTTAGCGGCGTGCAAACGTTGATGACGTTCGATGCGGAGCGTGTCAACGATCAGGTCAGAATCTCGCAGAGTCCGGGCGGTCTCCAGCTTGCTTTTTCGGCGGACAGTGTGGAGCGGCCCTTTTGGTTCAGGTCGGAAGCCATTGAACGGACAACTTTTTTGGAAGGGGAGGTCGGGCCAGACTTGTTCGCGGCTGCTGAAAATCTTCCCCCCTATTTATTGCTGAAAAGCCCTTTTTTTCGATTTCATTTTCAAGGAACCAGACCGCATCGAGTTCATCTGACGATTCCTATTCCCCCGGATGTCGAATCATATCGAACGTTGGATTTGTATACCTGGGACGGCCAACAATGGCAGTGGCGCCCGAGTCAAAAAAGTGAGTCGACCAACCGGATCGAAACAACGTTGTCACCCCCCCCTCGGTCGATTGTCATTGTGGAGGCGCAGCCCATGTCGGCCAAAATATCCTCTAACCATCATTTGCATGAACCGCTTCCCGACCAGGCCAAAGATAACTTGTCTGAATTTCATCCCCAAGATTTTCAACTGGGCCGGCATGGTACGATTGATACCCCCCAACCAGTAGCCCCTGAGTTCTTTTTCGGGAGTATGGTTGATATTATTCCCACCCTCCGCAACCGGGATGATGGGGGCACCGTCCATATCGACCGGGTCGAGGCTATGCTACAGGAGCGACGCCTGCGAGAGCGTCACATTCAGCAAATTGTCGATCTCTTGGAGCAAGGGGGCTACCACGGCATCAGTCTCCATTATGAGGGACTTGAAAGCGAATGGCGCCAGGCATACACCGACTTTTTGGGCGAGTTGCGCCAGGCGTTACCGGCTGATACACAGCTTTTTGTGCGGGTAGACTTTCCCCGGCGACTTTCAGAAAATAGCTGGGAAACCGGAGGGTATGACTGGATTGCTATCGGCGCTTTAGCCGATGTTGTCGAAGTGCCCCTGGCTCCCCAACCGGATGCCTATGCTGAAGGGCGTGAGATGCAGTTGTTGCTAGATTGGGCCGTGGGCCAGGTGAACCGCTACAAATTACAACCCACGCTCCGCACCAAAAGCGCCCAATTCAGTGGTAACACAAGTCAGTCGATTACCCTGGCTGAGGCGTTGTCTCGCCTGGGCACGGTCGCGCTTGTTGATGATCTGGAATCGATTGAGCCGAGACAAACTGTCAATCTGACTTTCTCCGGCCTGCAAGAAGACGTTCAACTCGACCTGGATGAGACCGGCATTTACACGATTTCCTATCGGGATGATAGAAACCAGGATCATACCATTTATCTTGAAAATGCAGCGACCATTTCGACAAAACTACAATTTCTGGCTCAATATAATTTACGGGGTGTTTATTTACAAGATTTGTTGGAACCAGAAATCGATCCCCGTTTGTGGCGAGTTGTCCAGGAGTTTCCCGGTTTGGTCGTGCCGCCCCTCAACCATCATTATCGTGTCCTGTGGCAGGCAGAGCATGAAACGGGGGTTGTCATCAATCAAGATTTTCTCGATCTGAGCGAGCCGGTTTACGCCTGGCCCGCGCCAAGAGTGGGGGGCCTCTATACGATTAGTGCAACGGTAAGGACAGAGCAGGTTACCGGTAAGATTTTTTCGCTGGGCAGCCTACCGCTCGATGTCGAGAGTCCGTCGCCTCCCACATCCCAGCCCTCCCCAACGCCGGCTGCCTCACCCACCCCCACAGTCGGGCCATCCCCCACCCCCACCCTGACGCCAACCCCGTCCCCTCCCCGTCTGTCGGAACCATCCCCTACGCCACCGGTTCAACCCACAACAGTTCCGCTTCAGCCCACAGTTGAGGACACCTGCCAGCCCCGGGGCGAATTTGCCGACTTGTGGGCGGCTAATGAGGAAACCTTTGGCTGCCCCATCGAGTCGGCCCCGTTATACGGCACCTTTGTGGAGATGTCCTTTGA
>CAZWZZ010000341.1:0-6716 GCA_964638395.1 uncultured Caldilineaceae bacterium | reverse complement strand
TCCATCGAGTCGATGCCCAGGTCGAGCTGGGGGCTGCTGTCCGGCGTCAAGCGCCGGTCGGGGTACCGCTCGGCCAGCCAGTGCCAGACCTGCTGGGCCAACGGATCATCCAATAAAATTTGATCCTTCTCGGCCATATCGGCAATTGGCAGCGGCCCGGTCTGCTCCGGGGCAGTCTGGATGGCGCCCGCTTTGGTCTGATGGTAATAGTCGGTCAGGGTGTGGCGCTGAATTTTGCCCAAATTGGTGCGGGGCAGGGGTACATCGGTGGTGGCATAATCGCTGAGGCGTTGGTAGGCGGGCACGGCCTGCACCTGCTCGCTGACCGCCTCGCGGATGGCTCGCGGCACGTCGCCGTTGCGATGCCAGTTGATGGCCTCGATGTCCGGCACGATCAAAGCGACCAGCTTGTTTTTGTCTTCCAGAATACCGATTTCCCGGATGAATTGATGGCGCTGATAAACCTCCTCGACCGGCTCCGGCTGAATGTTTTTGCCGCCCTCGGTCACGATCAGGGTCGAAGCCCGCCCGCTGATGGTGAGGTGCCCCGCCTCATCAAAATAGCCCAAGTCGCCCGTGCGGAACCAGCCGTCGGCGGTGAAGGCTTCGGCGGTCTGCTCCGGCAGGTGGCGATAGCCGGTAAACACGCTCGGCCCGCGAGCCAGGATTTCCCCCTCCCCGGTAGGCTTTTCGGCAGTATCGCCGCCATTGCCTGTTTCCTCTGGCGGCGCAAGGCGCAGCTCGATGCCCGGCAGGGGCGGGCCGACGCTGCCCAACTTGGGGACTCCGGCGGTGGGCAGGTTCATCGTCAACATCGGGGCGGTTTCGGTCAGGCCGTAGCCGATGGCCACCTGCCAGCCCAACCCCTCCAATTTCCAGGCCAGGTCGGGGGCCAGGGCCGAGCCGCCGGAGGCCAACAGCCGTAGATTTGGCCCAAAGCGGTTACGAATGGGGCCAAACATCCGCTGGCCCACCTGCCAGCCCCGTGTCTGGCGCAGGCGAACGCTCGTGGCCAGGCTGGATTGGAAGGCTTTGAGAGCCATTTTGCCTCGAGCCGCAATCTGGGCTTCGATGCCGTCATAGACGGCCCGGTAGACGCGGGGCACGCCGACGACGATGGTCACTTCCCCTTCTTGCAAGGCCCGAATAATTTGGGGGCCGGTCAGCGATTGAGGCAGGATAATCGGCACGCCGAAGGCGAGGGGGATGAGCATGCCCACGGTAAAGGGGTAGACGTGATACATCGGCAGGGGTAGCAAAATGCGGTCATCGGCCCGGACCAGATTGACGGCTTTGACCGATTCGATTTGAAAGAGGAGATTGCGATGAGTGAGGGGCACGCCTTTGGGCACGCCCGTGGTGCCGGAGGTGTAGAAAAGGGCCGCCGGGTCGTCCGGTTCGACCGTGGGCAGGGGGATGGCCGGGTCATCATCCAGCAGAACGGGCCAGCCCCGCGCATCCTCCGCTTCGACATCGAACAAGATGGGGCGGAGCTGCCCCTGGGGGTCAAGCTGGCGTAGCCGGTTGACGTAGTCGGTGGTGGTGAAGATGAACCTGGCCCGGCTATCGCCTAAAATGCGGCCCAGCGCCTCGTTTTTGATTTGCGTATCGAGCGGCGCAACGGCGGCGCCGGCCCCGATAATGGCCAGGGCCGCCACGGGCCACTCGGCCCGGTTGGCGGCCAGAAGGGGAATATATTCGCCCGGTTTGACACCCATCGACACCAGGCCCCGGGCCAGCCGCTCCGCCGTCCCAGCCACATCCACGCAGGTCCAGCGGGTGAGGCCCTCCGGGTGCAGTTCGAGCAGACATTCTTTGTCGCCCGCTTCACGTAGATTCGGAATCAACGTTTGCAGGGTGTTTGTACTGTTCATTGTGACCTTCATATTTCTCTACGAACGCAGGTTCGGAATCGCTCCGATACGTCAGGGTAGCGGCAGGGTCTGGATTTCCGCTACTTTTATTCTAAAGCAAAATTTAAAGAAATACTTGGGTCATGTGGTGGGTTGTCTACTGTACAAACGTCCTATCTTTTGACTTCTATAGAAGTTACGCAGTTGGATCTATAAGCAAGATTGGAGCAGTCTAGCTCACCTTTTAGGCGTAAATTCTGGTGAAAATGTGAGCAATTTGCTTATGAAGCCTGGTTTCGAGACTGCTCCAATCTCTGAAGTGCGTAACTCATATTCTAAAAATTTTCGTTCAACCGAAGGAGCTAACACTGTTTAAGCCCATTCGGTTTTCTCCTTGCTTGTTTGGCTTGGCTTCCTCCTGTTACTTCAATGCAGTTTTTACTTATGTGCAAGCCGCTACATGAGAACGTTTGTCATAAGGTATCAACCGGGCTATGTACAGCCAACCCCATTCCCGGCAGACTTGATCCATTAACCAGGCGTTTGAGATGACATTTTTGGCCCTCCCTGGCTGGTATGAGCTACCATAAACATTTGTTCTGGTACTTTAGTCCTAATTCTAACTAGATTTACAAGGTAGGCAAATGGGGGTATAATTACGACGAACTGTCCGCCAGAAACAATTCAGTGGACGAGTTACCGTAAAAATTTACAGGTGGCCAAGTCCACGGAATTTTTTCGGTGGAGTAGGCCAGAGAATAAAATCTTGACTGGGGAGAGATAATTGTCTACGAACGGCCCAATATTGATTTACCTTGATACCAATGTTTATTCACGACCCTTTGATGATCAAACTCAAGCCAATATTCAAGAAGAAGCCAACGCATTTTTGAAAATTATCGCTGAGGTCAAGGCTAACAAATTGAGTCTACTTTACTCAGACATTTTAGATTTTGAAGTTCAGAATATCCTCAGTGAAGAAAAACGGACTAAAATTGAAGATTTTCTTGACTTATGCGCCGAACATATCGAGAGTTCGGACGAGGTTTTGAATGTTGGGAAGCGTATTGAGAATAATTGTCCGGTTCGGGCCCGTGATGCTTTACATATCGCTTCGGCAATTTTAGGCCAAGCCCGATATTTCTTGTCGTGCGACAAGAAGGTGACGCAAAAGAAGCAAGGCCAATGCTATCGCCGTGTGGCCAGGACATATCGTCAAGAATATTTTTCAGTGATGAATCCTATACTTTTTGTGGAGAAGATAGAACAGGGAGAATTGAAATGAAGACAACGACACCAGGAATGTATGCTGAGGCTCAAGCTATTATCCAGGAAGGTTGGAAAACCCTGGTCAACCAGTTGGGTATTCAAAAGGCTACCCAATTTGTTCTCTTACTTGAACGAGGGCAAGGCGACTCGGTGCAAGAGATCATTGATTATTGGGGTGATAGTAGCATTGATGACATTCATAATCGGGTTATGACTTGGAAAGCTAAACAACAATCCACCGGTCGTCCATTGAAACGCCCGGTTAGCGTTTAACTCACCGCAACCACTTAATTTTGGCGTTAAGCGGCACATAGAATCGCTGACCGATGGTCGAGGATGAACACAATAGTACGGGCCTCGCTTCCGCCGATAGGATGATTTCATGAGACGAAAAGTTGTAAAATGGCGAAGGTAAGTACGGTATTTGTGGCGCTGGCGGCACTATTCTGGGGATTATCAGGCGGGATCGGCGGGATTCTTATAGCCAACGGTTGGGGTGCGTTCGTGGTATCATTTTACCGGGGCGCGATCGGGCTGTTGTTTGTTCTGGTCTGGTTAGCGTTGCGCCGGCGCGGCAGCGGATTGAAAAGTCACCGATTGTGGTTCTGGTCGGTGATTGCCGGTCTCGGCGTAACTGGCAACTTCCTTTTCTATTTCGTGAGCATTGCGGCGGGCAGTGTCGCGGTAGCGGCGACGCTGATGTATTGTGCCCCGGTGTTCGTCTATCTCGTGTCCTTCACAGTCAAGCTCGAAAAACCCACACCGCTTAAGTGGGCCGCAATCGTGATAGTCATGCTGGGCATCATACTACTGACACGGGTTTACGAAGTTGGGGAGACCAGCGTCACGCTGATCAGCGTCGGCGCTGGCCTGCTTTCCGGGCTTTCCTATGCGATATTTATTTTCGGTTTCAAGTATGCATCAGCGCACGGCAGTCCCCAGGCGATTCTCGTGGTCGCGTTTGCGACACTCGTGCCCATACTCATCTGGGTGGGCGATACTGATCAGATCGTTGCCGCGCTGGACACGCCGAGTTGGCCGCTATTCGCCGTCCTCGGCGTTCTTGGCGCAGGATTATCATTCATCCTCTATATCGTTGGTCTGGACCATACCGCGCCGGCCGTAGCCTCAATTGTGGCAATGGTCGAGCCGGTCACCGCATCGCTATTCGGCGTCGTGGTTCTCAATGAAAGCCTGGTTGGTCTACAAATTTTCGGCATGGGGCTGATTTTGGTGACCGTGACTGCGCTGAGCGTAACGTCGAGCTCTCGATTGGCCTCTAACGATTCACTTGCCGAGTAGGGCTGGCTATCCTCACCTGGTCGCTTATGACCACGTCCTGGGCATCAACCCGGCGGCTTTTCCCTGACTGGCGCGGTTCCCCCACCTCGCAGGATTTGTTCCACGATCCCTTTGTCAGCACGCCGTTCTAATCATCAAACTTGTCACCCTCCAGCCGTTGGGGTATTATAGCTTGCTGACCTTCAGGGATGGTTCAGAAGAGGTTGACACTTTCTTACCCGCCGGGTTGAGCAACGTCACCCCGTAAAACGCAAAACGTAAAATGTGAGCTGTTATTTTGCAAAATCTGTAAGGGTCAACAACATTTTGTGCAACCTAAACACTACAACGGATGGAGAAAACAGCGGATTTCGGGCTTTTTCTATCCGTTTCTTTCCTAATCCGATGTAGTGTTGTTGTTCAAGATGTGTTTGCCCATTACATTATTTTGCAAAATCATTACGTTTTACACCTTACGTTTTACGAAGTTGTCACCCAAATTTCTTGAGGATACGACCATGACGAAAGATCAAGAATCGCTGATGAATTCGACCTGCGTTACGCCTCGTTCCTCCTCCGTCCGGGCGGATTGTTGATGAATGGTACGGTATAAATTTCGCCATACGCTCCTCCCCCTCCTCCTGCTACTCCTGCCCCTCCTCTTCTTCTGGAAAATTCTGCTGACCAACCTGATCCTGGTCGGGGTGGATACGTTTCTCTACTTCTACCCCTACAAAGCCTACGCCGCCGAGGCGTTGCGCCAGGGCCGGCTGCCGCTGTGGAATCCCCACCTGTTTATGGGCGCACCGCTGCTGGCCAACAGCCAGGTGGGGCTGTTCTACCCCCTCAACTGGCCGCTGATCTGGCTGGACGCGCCCAAACAGGTAGCCTGGTCGATTGGGCTGCACGTTGCTCTGGCCGGGCTGTTGATGTTTCTCTTTGCCCGACGCAGCCTGCGCTTGCCCCCCCTGGCCGCCTTTGTGGCCGGGCTGCTTTTTGCCTTTGGCGGCTATCTGGGGGCGCAGGTAGAACACATCAACCAACTGAACGCCGCCGCCTGGCTGCCGCTGCTCTTTCTTTTGTATGACCTCGGCCAACAACAGCCAAATCGAGACCGGGGCGAGGCCACTCGGATTGAGGCTGCTTCTGCTAACAAGCGTCGCTTCGAGTGGCCTGGCCCCCACCCACGCCGAATTACGGGCCGAACACGCTGGTTCTGGCTGTTGTGGCTGGCCGTCGTCATCGCTCTAACCCTGCTGGCCGGTCACGCCCAGACAGTCTTCATCGCCCTCTTTGGTCTCGGTCTCTACGCGCTGTGGCAAGCCATCACGACCTGGCTACAATACATTACTCCCACCCCCACGTCTCAACACAATACTCCCAATCCCCCCATCTCCCAATCCCCAATCCCCCACGCCAATCCCCCCATCGCCCCATCTCTAATCTCCAACCTCTCCTCCCTCGTCGCCACCCTCTTCACCCGCCTCTGGCCCCTGGCCGTGGCCTCGCTGCTGGCCGTGGCGCTGGCCGCCGTCCAACTGCTGCCCACCGCCGAATTATCGAGCCGCTCCATTCGGAGTGGTGGCTTATCGCTACGCGAAGTCGTTGCTTTTAGCCTACCGCCGACCACGCTGCACTACACCCTGCTGCCCCCCTTCGGCGTCGATCTGGCCCAGGTGTGGGGCGAAGCCTTCGGGGAGTGGGTGGCTTATGTCGGTCTCAGCGGGTTGAGCCTGGTCCTGCTGGGGGGCATCGTCGCCCTGCGCCACCCGCCCGCCCGCCGGTTTGTCTTCATCGCCGCCTGTGGCCTCATCTTAAGCCTGGGGCTGTACAGCGGCCCGATTTACGCCGCCCTCTACTACCTCTTTCCCGGCTTCGGACTGTTCCGCGTCCCGGCCCGCTGGCTGCTGCTCTACAGCTTTGGGGTGGCTGTGTTGGCCGGGTATGGTTTCAATGCCTTGCTTAATCCAGAGTGGCTACGCGAAGAATTGGCTCGAACCGGGCGCTGGCTCGTGGCTCGGTGGTGGCGGCTAAAGGTCAGGAGAGCGCCGCACCCTTCGATACAACCTCGTTCCTCGGTTGACTCAGGCCGCGACGCTCTCCTGATAATGTGTGTCGGTCTCCCCGCCCTCTTCCTGCTGACGCTCATCCTGTGGCAGCGCCCTCCCTGGCTGACTCTAGCGATCTGGGGCGGCGTGGCCCTGCTCACACTTGGCCTCATCCTTTACGCTTTACGTTTTACGTTTTCTCAAACCAAACATCGGGGGGGGGGGGGGGGGGGGGGGGGGGGGGGGGGGGGGGGGGGGGGGGGGG
>CAZWZZ010000340.1:299-6717 GCA_964638395.1 uncultured Caldilineaceae bacterium | reverse complement strand
TTCGCCCCTGCCGCAGGTAGAGCCAGCCTAACCCGTTGCGGCTGTAGCCCTCGCCGGTCAGGTCGCGGTTGGCCTGATACCCCGCCAGCGCCGCCAGGAGGTATCGCTCGGCGGCGGCATAGCGGCCTTGAGCCAGGTGGGTTTGGCCCAGGTGGTAGAGGGTGTGGGTGTCGATCATCATCGTTTCTCCTTTGGTTAAAGCCCGGCCACACGACAACGAACAGAAGAAGGGAACGAATTGCTTAAATGACCACAATTCGTTCCTTTCTAAATCCGTTGTAGTATTCCAAGAGCGTTGATGATCGTAGTTTAGGCTATTTTAGGCCGGGGATCACTGGAGGAATAGTGAGGATTTGGTGAGGATTTGTATGAGGTTGATCAGGGGATCAACCAAAATCAGGAGACCACAATGCACCCTTCCTTCGATACGGTCTCGCAGGCTCGACCTACTCAGGATGCTGCGGTCTTCTGAAAATCGTGGTCAATCAAAAGCCACGCCTATGCCTTGATGACCAATGGCAGATAAATTTCGTACCTTTCCGGCTCGGCCAGCAGCGACCAATCAAATAGCTCCGGCGAGGTAGCGGTGGTGGTGGTCATTTCGACACGCAGCTTGAGGCTGGGGTAGAGGGTGGGGTCAAGGTCGGCCAGGCTTTGGCCGGGGCTGGCCTTGTCGATTAAAACCGCACCAGCCTGACTCAGAACGTTAACGGTCAGGCCGGTGCTGGGCGGCACATTAGCCGTGTAGGAGAGTCTTTTCCAACTTTTGAGCGGTAGAGTGGGGGTGTAGGGCTTGCTGGTGAGGCTGCCCTCTTGTAGCGTGGTATTTGCTATCCGCAACAGACTGACAGCGGAGATACGTTCGATATTGTCGTTTGTATCCGCATCCAATCCAATACTGCTAGTAAAATCATCATACCATTTTTGCCGACTCACCAAAACGTAGGTCGTAAAACTGTGCGTTGCCTGGTTAACTCGTTGTGAACCGGCGATTGGCGCTAACAACTTTTGATTATCATGCACAATCCAGCTTTCAGTGGCCGCCTTCCACTCATAGATACGAAGCGTCAAAGGATTGACCTCGTCCAGCGCATTGCTGTTGAAGTATAAATTTAAGAGCATACTGTTGTCGCTCTGGAAGACGGAGCCGGAGGCTGCAAACGAATAGGGGCGACCGACACGTTTGATCTCCGGGGGCAATGCTTTGGGCAAGCCGTTGGCATCCATAACGACGATGAAGAGATCATCACTTTCGCTACCGGCGTTCAAGGTTAAATCCGCCAAACTGTCGTCAGTGGGGAGCGTGATTTCGGCTTGATTATAATAATAACGACCGAACCTTATGACGTTGCTAACCAAGACGTCGCCATTGGGCAGGGTGCAGCGAGCTTCTAGCGTACCAAATTGGGTCTGGGTGGTGGGCTGGAAGAAGCCCGGCAACTGCCCACTGTAAATACTCTGGCTGCCCACGTAATCCACATCAAAATCGGTCGGCGTCCCTTCAAATTCGGCGATAAAGTCGAGCTTGCCATCTTGACACAGATTTTCTGTCTTGCCCGTAAAGACAAAAAGCGTTGTGCCGTTTGGCGGGCTGGCCGAGGCGGCATAGAGATGGATACTCCACGGAATTTCAGACCGAGCCGAGATCGAACCTGTCTCTGCTTGGGCTGAGGCGATGCTACCCACCCGTAGCCCACCATAAAGCAGAGCAGTGACCAGGAGACTCACTCCCCCCAGTCTGAGACCCAAATTTTTTAGTCGCTGAACCATTCTTTTCTCCTGAGAATCTGTGAAATCACTTGCTGACAAGCGGCAGGTATTGCCGGAACGCTGCGGCGGATGGCGCGGGGGGGGATGTCTGGTAAACTGCCGGAGCGGGAGAAGCCGGCAATTTCTGGATGATATTATCTTCCTGGCAGGCGACCCAGACGCCGTCGGTAGAGAGCAACGCGCTGGGGCTTTCGCAAACGTGAAACGGCGTGACTGCTTCTGGGGCGGCGGGGTTGAGGCGGACCACGGCGTGTCCCTGTGTTGTATTGGCAATGGAAATCCAGACATACGTCCCATCGTGGACAATATCGGGGGCCGGAAGTGCCTCTGCTTCGATGCCGGTGGCCAAGTCATTGATGGTCGTGCCATCCACCGGGTCGATCTGGCGCACTCTTGTTTCCGCCGGGTTGGGGGGATCATTAACAATATAGGCCACCCACAGGGCATTGTCAGCATAAACCAGAGCGCGGGGCGCGATACCTAGCGGATAGTCAGCCACGTGTGTGCCATCCAGATCGAGCCTGGATAGAGAGTGGCTGTCCTTATTGGCCACCCACATAAAATCGTCGCTCGACACAATATCAACCGGCTGGCTCCCGACCGGAGTCGAGCCGAGATTGCCCCCGTCCGTGGCTTGGAGCCGGGTTACGGTCCCGCTGCCTTCGTTGACCACCCAGATATAGCCGCCTGCCTCAGCCAGGGCGACCGGCCCTGCTTCAACCGAAAACGTCCCCAGCTTGGCACCATCCGTTCCCCGTAGATGGGACACCGTATTGTCCTCCCGATTAGCCACCCAGACCGAGTCATTGGCGATGGTCACCGCCGCCGGACGCTGACCGACGCTGTAGGTGGCTACCGGCTGCCCGGTTGAGGCCAAGAGCTTGCTGACTGTATTATCATCTCGGTTGGCTACCCACAGATAGAAATCATCACCGGCCAGAGCGGTCGGTTCGGCGCCGGTCAGATTGATGTGGGTTGGGATGCGCTGTACCACCCCATCATCCTCAGCCACCACCCATATATTGCCGCCATCGAAAAGCATCGCGGTCGGGGTTGTGCCGGTCGGCAGCGAAGAGAGGGTAGCGCCCTCGACAGCGTGGAGGCGCAGCAGCGTATGGCGATCCATCGTCACCACCCACAAATCCGTGCCATCAAAAGCCAGTGCATCCGGGGAGGGATCGCCGACGGGAAAGGTGGCTAAAATCTCGCCCTCTGCGGCCAACAGTTTGGTGATGGCGTGTCCGGCTCGATTAGCCACCCAGATATGTGTGCCATCGTAGGCGAGCCAGACGGGACGCGACCCGACCGGAATTTCAGCGATCAAATTGCCCGTCATCCCCTCCAGCCGCGAGAGCGTATTGCTGCCAAAGTTGGCCACCCACAAACTTGTTCCGTCCCAGACCAAATCTCGGGGCGTCTGTCCGACAGGTTGGGTCCACAATACCGCGCCACTGTGAGGATTAAATTTGCGGACGGTGTCACTTCCTTCGTTAGCCACCCACAACGCATCCGCCCCATAGAGTAGGCTGCTGGGCCGACTCCCGGTGGGGCCAGCCTCAAAGATGTTGAGCGTCACCCCGGTGATGGGATCGATTTTTTGGAGGGTGTTGCTAATTTTGTTGGTTACCCAGATGTAGCCGCCGCCGGCGACCACATCGGACGGTCCGGCCTCAGTATCAATCGTAGCCGCGACCTGGCATGTGCCGGCCTGAAGTTTAGTCACCGTTTTGTCAAATTTGTTGGTCACCCAGATGTGTGTGCCATCGAACGCCACCGCCCCCGGATTTTCCCCTACCGGACAAGTCGTGGTCTCCTCGATGATCGCCGCCTGGCGACGAGCCTCTGCCGCCTCCAAGAGAGCCTGGTCCCGGATTGCCACCGCCGTCATCTGCGTAGCAAGTGCTTCCTGGGCCGCTGCTGCGGCGGCTTCAGCCTGGGCCTCGGCGGCATCTCTGGCCCGCTCTGCCGCTCGTTGGGCGGCCTCGGCCTCGGCCTGGGCGCGACGGGCCTGTTCGGCCGCCGCCACCGCCGTAGCCCGCTGCGCGACCGCCGTCTGTTCGGCCACGACTGCCGCTTGCTGCCCGGCTTGAGCTGTGGCTTGTTCGGCCTGGGCCGTGGCTTGAGCGATGACCGCCTGCTGTTGGGCGACCTGAGCCGTCGCGGCTCGGTCGGCGGCCACGACCGCGTTCTGTTCGGCCTCGGCCTGGCGGGTGCGAGCCGCTTGCCCCGCCGCAACCGCCGTTTGTTCGGCCACGACCGCTGCTTGCCGCCCGACTTCCGCCGTTTGGCGAGCGACGGCGGCCGTCGCCTCGGCGGCGAGGGCCGTGGCCTCGGCTTCAGTGGCCACCTCAGCCGCCGCCTCCGCCGTGGCTTGCCGCCGTTCAGCCTGGGCCGCTTCATTTTCGGCGACCCGAATAACCGAGGTGGCCGTCACCAAAGCGTTGTTAGCTTCGGCATAATTTTGCTGGACGGTTACCAAACTTTGATACAGCAACATGGTAACACAAAGAGCGATCAACACCCCGCCCAATAAGCCAAAGAGCAAACGGCGACGGTTACGCCGTTTTTTCCGGCTGAGGGTATACAACGTCTGGGCCTCATCGCTAAAATGAATACGCCGGGCCTGGGCCTCGATCAGCTTCAGCTTCTCCTCGCCGATCCGCAGCGAGGGATTGCGCTGCCAGGCATCCACCTCCTGGTCGAGCAGCTCCTGGGCCGCTTTACGGGCCAGCAGGTCGGGGTCCAGCTCGATCTGCTCGATGAGGACGTCGTGGGCCAATTCGTAACTGACGGCGGCGTTGGCGTGGGGTTCGACCACCCGCAACAAGCGGCTGCCGACCAGCGCCTCTAGCACGGATGACACCTGCGCCGGCGGGTTGATTTCGTGGCTGAGTTGGGCCGCCGTCCGGATGTCTCGGCTGCGGTCGGAGCGCACCAGCGCCTCCAAGACCCGCTGCGCCTGCACCCGTTGGTGGGCCGGGATCTCCTGGGTCAAGACGCGGTGAAGATAATTTCGCAAAATCCCGGCCACGCCGCCCATGTGGTTCAAGCGGTCGGGCGTGATCAGCCGCTGCTCCTGGGACAGCGTCCGGTACAAGGCCCAGCAGACCAGTTGCAGTTGGGCCGGCATAATCGCCCCGTTGGGCGTGGCCGGGAGTTCGGTCAGCAGCCGCTCGACCACGCCCGGCCCATAGTGGAGACCGGCCAGGGCCGCCGGGGCGGTGATGGCGGCGGCGGCTTCGGCCCGGCTGAAGAGCTTGAGCGGGTATTCGTTGCTAAAGATGGTCGGGATGCGTTCTCGAAAGTCGCTCAGGCTGGCAAAGTGATCCTTCCGCACGGCCAGCACAAAGCGCACCCGAAGCGTCTCATCCTCGAGACATTGGCCCAACTCGTCGATAAAAGTGTGGCGGGCTGCCTCATCCGGCAGACGGATGAAGAACTCCTCAAACTGGTCGAGCAGGATGTAGATGACCGTTGACAGCCCCAGCAGGGCCGTGGTTCGTTTGAGGAAGGGACGCAGCGCCAGCCCGGCCAGAGCCGGGACGCGCTCCAAATCGGGCAGCAGCGTCCGCTTGATGGCCAGCGACGGAGCGTCTCGCCAGGGCCGGACGTAGAGCGGCAGATGGCCCCGCTGCAACAACTGGGCGGCCAGCCCGGCCTGGAGCAGCGAGGTTTTGCCCGCCCCCGACTCGGCGTGCAGCACGGTCAACTGCCCCCGATGCCCATCGAGTGTCCGCAGCAGATCGGTCGTGGCCTGCGCCCGGCCAAAGAAGAGCGGCGCATCCCCCAGGCGGTAGGGGAGTAATGATTTGTAGGGTTCGGATAGCCCCTCTACCCCCCCAGTGGGGATTGGCCTCCCTAACCCCCCAGTGGGGGGAATTTCTTGGCTCCCCCCTTTGGGGGGCTGGGGGGGCGGCTCCCCCAAAGGCAACTGCGCCCGCAGCCGCCGGGCATAATCGGCCACGGCCTCGGCCAGGAGATGGCTCTCCACCTGATGCTGCCGCTCGGCCTCTTCCGCCGCGCTGAGGGCCTGGTGGATAATCATCTGCGCCCCGTGGCCGATGAGGACGTATTGGCCGTGGATGTCGCCGTAGGCGTGGATGTCCCCGGCGGTGGGCGGGGAATCTTCGGTTGGCGGAGGTAGTTGGTGCGTCATTTTGTTCACAGACGACCTGCAAGGTTTCAAAAACCTTGTAGGTCTGTGGTTGGATAAAACCTACAAGGTCGCTTCACAGACGACCTGCAAGGTTTCAAAAACCTTGCAGGTCTGTGGTTGGATAAAACCTACAAGGTCGGACAGACCTTGCAGGTTGGGTTACTTCACAATCAACGGCAGATAAATTCGCTGGTCGCTCTCGACCGATCCGGTCGGCAGCCCCATCAAGGCATAGATGCCCAACTGCCGACGGGGCAGGCTCAGGGCGTTGAGCTGGGCGTCAGCCTCGCCGCCGAGAAATTGCCAGCCGTCGCGACCTGCCTCCCAATAGTAAATGGCCAGCTCCTCATAGTCGCCGCTGATGTCAGGATGGTAATGGAGGCGAATCAGGCCATCTTTGTCCAGTTCACGATCTACGCCGGAGAGCCGCACCTCGTAGGCGCTGCCGATGACCTGGCGACCGGCCGGCAATGGCCCCGGCACGTAGCCGGT
>CAZWZZ010000340.1:0-289 GCA_964638395.1 uncultured Caldilineaceae bacterium | reverse complement strand
TGTTCGAAGTTGCCATCCTCCGCGTAGAGGTGGGTGGTTGTCGTCGCTGAACTGCGCTGGAGGTTGTAGGCGCTGTTGAGGTCGGCTGGCAGGGCTTTGCCATACACCTCAATGCGACCGGTTCCCAGGCCGACCCCGGCCAGGCTGAGATTGGCTTCGTAGGCATCCTCAACGGCGCTGTAGCTCAGATTGGCGTTTTCCGTGCCGCCCGCGCCTTCGCCGGGGATGACCACCGCCGTCAAGGGGGGATTTTCGGGCTGCGCCCCATCGACCCGCAGCGTCAGGGTAT
>CAZWZZ010000339.1:0-6726 GCA_964638395.1 uncultured Caldilineaceae bacterium | reverse complement strand
ATTACTAATTACTGATCGAGTCAGGTCGCCCGCTTGAGTGAGTACACAAAATCTTCGTGGTCAAAGGTTTGGTGCAGTGTTCCTGATTGTCATCAAACCTCCCTACCTGGCGTGGGGAGGTTTTCTATTGTCAGGTTGCTCACCGGCCGCCTTAGCAAAAAAGGAGCAACTGATGATAGAGCGTATCGTTTCCCTGGAACCTAGCGTCACCGCGACGCTGGCGGCTCTGGGACAGCAGCATCGCCTGGCAGCCGTCACCCGCTACTGCCACCGCCTGGTTGAGGTAGCCGACCTGCCCCAACTGGAAACGACCTGGTCGGTCAAAGCCGACGAGGTGGCGGCCCTGGCCCCGGATCTGGTCATCGCGGCCACCCCTTATCGGGCCGGTAAGATTGATGAGCTGCTCAAAGCCGGTCTGGATGTCCTCTGTTTGTATCCCCACACGCTGGCCGATGTCTACAAACATATTGGCTGGCTGGGCCGGTTGTGTGATGCCTCGGATCAGGCCAATGCCCTGGTCAAGCAGATGCAAACCGACCTGGCCGACCTCAGCCGCCGGGCCGAGGATAGACCCCGGCAGCGCGTTTACGTCGAAGAGTGGCCCAAGCCGCTGATGAACGCCGCCCCGTGGATTGCCGAAATCGTCGAGCGGATCGGCGGTCAGGTCGTCCCCCAGCCGCCGGGCCGTCAGGTTACCGCTCAGGAAGTGATCGAGGCCGACCCGGAGGTGATTATTTTGAACTGGGCCGGAATGGACGAGATCGACCCGGCCCGCGTGCTGAACCGGCCCGGTTGGGAAACCGTCAGCGCCGTTCAAGCCGGGCGGGTGGTCGCCGTGAACGAAATCCTGCTCAACGCCCCCGGTCCCCATCTGGTCGAGGGAGCGCGGCTGGTGTGGCAGGCTTTGTATCCGTAAGCAGCCCATGACCATCAAAACGGAACGAGTCCGAGAAATAAGCGCCGACCAGGTGGTGGATGAACTCAACCGCCTGGTAGACCGGCACAACGATATGGTCGCAGATTGTCTGCGCTGCCTGGCCTTGTTGAGCCGCCACCTGGCCGTCGCTCGTCGCAAAGCAGCCCAATTTGACGCGCTGCTGGAGGAGTCGAACCGGCTGCTGCATCTGGCCCAGCGAGCGCAGGCCCTCGAAGAGGAAAATGACCATCTGTGGCACGTCATCGCCGATTTGGACGCCGAGTTGAGAGAGCGGGCGTCTAAATGACCCAGATCAACCCTTTCAAACCCAACGGCCTGGTCACCGGCATCGGCAGCTTGCCGATGACCGATCCGCAGGCGGCCGTCGAATGGATCGCCGAGACCTGCGCCGACCTCCCCTTCTGGCCGCAACTGCCGCAACGGTCGCCCGAAGAAGGCATGATCGAGCAGACATTGGCCGGTTTCGGCGATTTGCTCCGGCCTCGGCCCCAATCATTTGGCTACGACGTCAGGGCCGGGCAGATCGAGGCTTTGATCCAAGCCTTCAATGATAGCGATGTCTTCTTGACGAAACGCCACGCCGCCGGCTTCTATGCCTTCAAGACCGCCCTGGAGGCCGGTCGATTTGAGCGGGCTTTAGCTATCAAGGGGCAACTGACCGGCCCGATCACTCTGGTCTGCCACCTCTTTGCGAATGACCGGCCCCTTACACACCATCAAGCGTTAGTTAAAGCTGTGAGCCGTTACGTGGTCCGCCTGGCTCGCTGGCAGGCCCGTCAACTCCAACGGCCCAACATCCCCCTGCTGTTGTGGCTCGATGAACCCTGTTTGGGCCTGGTCAACGCTGACTGGTCGGTTGATGTGGCGGATTTTTTGTTGGGCGTTCTCAAGGAGACCATTGCGGAGATACGAACTCCCGGCGTGCTGGTCGGGCTGCACTGCTGCTCTGCGCCCCCCTTCGCGCTTCTGGAAGGTATTCAACTCGACATCATTTCGTTTGACGCTCACCAACATCTGAGAGCTTTCTGCACCCGTTGGGATGTCAACCCGTTTCTGGCGCGGGGCGGCCTCGTTGCGTTTGGCTTGATCCCGACTGTACCCGACCTGGCCGAGGTCAAGGCTCGTGAGGTTTTCTTTCACTGGCTTTTGTCCGCCAACCAGGTTGTGGAGATACCGCTCCTGGCCCGCCAGACGATGATTACCGCCACCTGCGGCTTGGGATTGCTCGATGAAGCTGCTCTCAGCGACTCTTTTAAGCTGGCCGGGGAGGTGGCCGCCCTGGTCGAGGAGGCTGCCGGGTTTGACCTTCCGGTTAAATAACTTATCGTATTCAAGGAGAAGCAACCTATGACAAACAAACCAATTTTTTACACCGGCAAAGGGGATGACGGGACAACGACCATCTATGGTCAACCGGACCGGATTCCAAAGAATCACCTCCGTCCCGAAGCCTATGGCACGATTGACGAAGCGCAAGCCCTGGTCGGCCTGCTGCGGGCCTGTACGACTCAGGCTCGCAGCAAAGAAATCTTGGCTCGTGTGGAGCGGGACCTCTATTTGATGATGGGCCAGTTGGCCGTGGCCGAACACGTCAAGCTGCCGGGCCGTCCCCTCGATCCGAGCGACGTGGCCTGGCTAGAAGAGGCCACCGCCGAGATCGGGCAAACGGTGACGATGCCCAACGAGTTCATTCTACCCGGCGATACCCTGAGCGGCGCTTACGCCAATCTGGCCCGCACGGTCATCCGCCGGGCCGAACGGAGCGTAGCCGCTCTCCGGCAGGCCGACGGCTTGAGCAACGAGGCCATCTTGCCCTATCTCAATCGCCTCTCTTCTTTGTTGTTTGTCCTGACCCTGGCCGAGGATCAGCAGGGCGGCGTCGAGCGGCCCACGATCAGCAAAGCCGTCTGATGAGCAGGGCATCAACCTGACAATCGGCTAACGGAGTCGTAACATTTGCGTTTGCGTTGAAATCGCTGAAGCGGTTGGTCGGCCCTCGCTCTGCTGTGCTAACCGGTCTGTCAAGAAAAATTTGACAATTCCGATAGATTAGATTAGAGTCGGGCAAATTAATACTCCATCGCTCAAGTACCCGTGGCCCCGGATGGCGCGGGTGGAAACGGCGAAACCGGTGCAAGTCCGGTACTGTCCCGCAACTGTAAGGTCATTGTCGGTTGTTAGTTGTTAGGAGCCAGGCGATATATGGTTACTAATTACCGATTACTGATCGAGTCAGGTCGCCCGCTTGAGTGAGCGCTAACAACCTTCGTGGTCAAAGGTTTGGTGCAGCGACTCAAGCTAACACTGAACCTCCCTACCTTACGTGGGGAGGTTTTTTTTGACATCCGACTGCTCCCTGACCTGCCACAGTTATTGTTGAAAGGAGCAGCCTATGACGGTCATTGCCACTGATCGATAACTCTCTACGCGGTAGATAATGTTTCCAAATCTGCCCATCATCTCACAATGAAATATATCTTCAAATAAGGAGCGAGGAATCAAAATGAAAAATAAATATTTCTTTAACGCTGCTGTCTCGGCCACGGTTAGCCCTCTCGTCCGCCCGCTACGGGCCGCCCTCGGGGGCGTGGCTTTGATTGTGGCTCTTCTGGGGGGGCTACTGTTTGTCCCTGTTGACGAGACGCAGGCCGACGACCCTAACGAAGGTCACGTTGTTGTCGTTTTTCCCAATGGCAAGGGCATCGTTCGAGACATTACTTTTTCCGGTGAGATTTCTCGGACGGCCGCATTACAGCTAACCGAGTTGGATGTCGTTGTCAATGGCGGTACCGTTTGTGCCATCGAGGGCGTCGGCTGTCCGGCTACCAACTGTTTTTGCCCCGATAACTGGTGGTCCCAATCAAACTGGATCACCAGTACAAAAACCTGGAGCGGCACATTTCCCAGCCCAACAAATCTAGGGGATGGTACGATTGTCGGCTATCGCTGGTCCAATACGGCTTTTGGTCCACCCCGTTATCCCGGCTCGGCCTACAGAGCCGCCTTTAAAGCTCTCGACTGGCTCCGCACTCAGCAACAATTCGACGGGAGCTATATCGCTGGCTTTGGGTCTCCCGCCGGGCCTACCCTCGACACGATGTTGTCGATGGGGGCCAATGGCATCGACGGTGACTTGTGGCGGCGCAACGACAGCGCAGCCTCGGTACTGGACTACCTGAAAGCGGATGGCGACACCGAGGATGCCTTCCCCAATAACGCCGCCGCTTTTGCCGACAGTAATCCCTCTTCGGCTGGCAAATTAGTTCTGGGCCTGGCCGCCGTTGGCCAAGACCCAACCAACTTTGACGGCCTCAACGCCGTTAACATCGTCACCGGCGCTTACAGCCCCACCGCCGGCGTTTACATCGGCAACAAGGGGAGCCAATCCAATTGGGATCAAGCCTTTTCTCTGTTGGCCTTGAGCGTCGTCAGCGAAACTATCCCCCTCACAGCCGTTCAATCGCTCAAAGACCGGGTCAACCCCGATGGGGGCTGGGGGTTCAGCCCCTCATTCACTACGACCACCGCCGACAGCACCGGCCTGGTGTTGCAGGCTCTAGCCGCCAGCGGGGTGATGACCAGTGATGGCGTCATCACCCAAGCGTTGGCCTATCTGGAGACGGCGCAGGGAGATAACGGCGGTTTTCCCAAAGATAGCGAAGCTAACTCCACCGCCTTGGTCCTTCAAGGGCTGCTTGCCGTGGGCGAAGATCCGACCGGCGCTCGCTGGACTAAAAACGGTAACACTCCCTTCGATTTCCTGCTTAGCCTGCAACAGGCCGATGGCAGCATCTACTACCAGCCCGGTCAACCCGGCTTCAGCTTAAATCTGGCCACCAACCAACCCATCCCGCCGCTGCTGGGACAACCTTTCCCTATCGCCACCACCACTTACACTATCAAGCTCGATCAGTTGTTTGAAATGGTCTATCTACCGGCGGTATTAAAAAGCAACTAGCATAAAAGATTGGGGATGGAGATTGGAGCAGTCTCGAAGACTGCTCCAATCTTTTACCCGGTTGGTTGTAATGAAAGAGGCTCTGGAGAGAGGCATCATGAAAAAAGATAACTATTTATTCCTTAAACTTAGATCAATCCGTTTGACGCCTCGCTTGCTTGTCTCGCTACTGCTGCTGATCCTGTTGGGCACGGCCCTAGCCCAAGCCAATGGACCTAATCAGGTGGCCCTGGTCGTCGTCCACGGGGATGGCGAGATGATAACCGAATGTGTTGAATTTTCCCAGAGCGAAATCACCGGCTTGGATGTGTTGCAACGGGCCGATATCGACCTCAATGTGCAAGCCGCCAGCGGCTTAGGAGCCACCGTCTGCCGCATCGACAACGAAGGCTGCACCTATCCCCAAGACTCTTGTTTCTGTGAATGTGAGGGGGGACCCACCTGCATCTTCTGGTCTTATTGGCATCTAAAAGGGGATGAGTGGGGATTTTCCAACTTAGGAGCCAGCAACCGTAAAGTCAGCCACGGTGCTGTCGAGGGTTGGGTTTGGGGTGAAGGTATGGTTGGCTCATCCGGCACGGAACCGCCCGCTGTCGAGTTCAACGAGATTTGCATGACGCCACCGACCGCTACCCCATCCCCCACAGCCACCCATACCCCGCTGCCCACGGCCACGCCGACCGCCACCCCCACCCCCCAACCGACGGCCACGCCCGAACCGACCGATACCCCGGAGCCGGAGCCGACGCCGGTCATCCACAGCTTCTCCGCCGACCGCCTGAGCATCAACGCCGGGGAGAGCGTCACCCTGCGTTGGGACCTGAGCGATGCCGAGGCGGCCTATCTGCGCTACGACGGCAACGAAGTCGGGGTCATTTCGCCGGGCAGCCAGAGCGTGGCCCCGACGACAACGACGGTTTACCAACTGATCGCTGAAAATGACGGCGGCGAGGCGATCAAAGAAATCACCATCACCGTCAACGCCGCCCCACCGACAGCCACGCCGATGCCTACATCTACGACCGCCCCGGCTCAGGCCCAACCCGTGGCCCAGACCGCCCCAACCCACACCCCGTTACCGACGGCCACACCCTCCCCCACCCCGGCCACTCAAGCCGAACCGGTTGCCGCCGCTGTGACCGCCCCATCGCCCACCGCCACCTCGACACCGCTCCCGCCGCCACCGGTTTCGCCAGAAACGTCCCCGCCGCCGGCGACGCCTCCCGCAACCGCCACCACGTCCGAGGTCATCGCGCTGGTCCCCACAGCGGCCCCGGTCGAGACGCTCCCGCCGCTTGAGCGCCGCTTCACCACCGAGGTCGAAACGGAAGAGAGCTTCGGCAGCCGCCTGAGCGCCCTGCTGCTCTACGGCGGCGTGGCCGGGGTCATCCTCCTCTTTTTGGTAGGGCCGGTACTCCTGTTAGGAGCCGGGGGGGTAGCCTGGTGGCTGCGGAAAGAGCGATAGTGTAGATGCGAGAAAAAATCCTGAGCTTGACGATCTACGGCCTGACCACCGGCATTGGTCTGGTGGCCTTCCTCTACCCCTTCTGGCTGCCCAGCCTTCGCCAGACGGCAATAATGGGTCAGGCCCACGCCGAGGATGCGCCGCTGATGCTGACCTTATTGGTCGGCCTCTGCTTCGCCGTGCTGCTGCTGGAGGTGCAGGGGCAGTCGATCAGCACCAAATTGGTGGCGCTGCTGGGCATTCTGGTGGCCATCAATGCCATTCTGCGCTTTGTCGAAGTGGCTATCCCGGGGCCGGGTGGAGTCAGCCCCATCTTCTTCCTGATTATCCTGACCGGCTACGTCTTCGGCGGGCGCTTCGGCTTCT
>CAZWZZ010000338.1:0-6755 GCA_964638395.1 uncultured Caldilineaceae bacterium | reverse complement strand
ACCATAGATTTTTTTTCCGCATTGTAATTATCTTTCCTCCTTATAGATAGAGATACGGCAGAAAATATTTGTGAGATACTCGATGAACATAATGTTCAAGGTGATGCAGATGCGCTAAATCACCACCTCCTTTCAATTCAATGAGGTGTAAGGTTATTCGTTTGTTTATATCAGCAGAGCATTGCGGCTCGTTGATATTTATGATGGTGAAAATTTTGGCGGTATGATATTTGTGACGCTTTATGTTTTTCGTTGATGAACAATCAGGCATTCGTCTGTCTTTAACCGTACCAAAATTTGTTATCTTAAGAGTTACCCAGTTCGTAGAACAATTTGCTAAATTGTTCCGCTTTGGGGATACAACGGAATGCAAATTAGCAATTTGTGCTACAAAAATCCATTTTCGTGCCAACTGCGTAACTTATATATCTATCGACTCGGCGGGGCAGTCGTGTGTCGAATAACAAGTTCGGTGGGCATTTGTTGGTGGCTGATTGGTGTATCGGGTTGGTGGATGGCATCGAGTAGAAGCTGGACCCCTTTTTTTCCTGACTCGTAGAGATGTTGACTAACGGTCGTCAGTTGGGCGAAGTGAGCAAGCTCAATATCGTCATAGCCAACCAGAGACAAATCCTCGGGGACTTTCAATCCCAAATCTCTGGCCGCTTCCAGAACGCCCAGGGCCATTTCATCACTGTAGGCAAAAATAGCGGTGGGGGGATTGGCCGACTGCAACAATTCAAGGGCCATTTTTCGCCCGCCGACCCGGTTTTGCTTGCCCTGCCCCAGGCAAGGGGGGCGAACGGGCAAATTAGCCGCCCGGAGCGCCTGGCAACAACCCTGGTAACGATTTTTTGAAAAGAATATTCCATAGGCATCATCCAGCTTTTCGCCGATATAGACAATATCTCGGTGTCCCAGGTCGATGAGATGCTGGACAGCCGCCCGCGCTCCGACCACATCATCGAGGGCAATATCGGAGAAATCCGGGTGGGTTGATTCGACCAGGACGACCGGAATGTTGTCTTGCTGAATTCTATTCAATTCTTCATCGGTGGGGTTAAGCGAGAAGATCAATAAGCCGTCAACGCGACCGCGACGGGGTACGGTCTGCAAAATCTTGTCACGTTGAGCGACCGTTTCGACGACAAAGAGGCTAATTTCGTAGTCACTTTCGACGATGACCGACATCGCCCCACGCAGCCGCTCGATTTGGGAGGCGCTGGTAAAAAAGGTGATGATGACGGCAATCGTCTGCGTCTTGCCTATCGACAAGCGGCGACCACTGGGATTGGGGACAAAATCCAGTTCGGCAATCGCTTTCAATACTTTTTGGCGCGTTGCTTCGTGAACGGGACGACTATCATTTAAGACACTGGACACTGTGCCAATACCAACGCCCGCCCGCTCCGCAACATCGTGGATTGTTACAGGCAAGGCACAAACCTCTTTGTTCTCGATTAACCCTCTCTGGTTAAACACCTGCGGCGGAAGCGTTTCCGCCGCAAGATAGGCGCATTGTACTATTAATAGCCATACTTTGTCAAATTAAATCTTTCGATTTGAATCGCTTCGATAAGTCTCCTAATTTTCCAAAGAATTACCCGTTTTGACCTGTACTGCCTATTATGGGCCAGCGTAGGGATTCCGTATAGTAAAATTTATTGACAATATTGGTCGGTAGGACTATACTCTTACAATAATAAAAGTCGAAGACAATGTTGGGAGACCTCGAACGATGAATCCAAAATCCACTCCCCAACCGAATAGCCAACACCTGTAAAGACACCTATATGCCGTTGCGTATAGGTGTCTTTGTTTTAACATATATCCAATATTTTTTTACTATTTCCAAAGGAGGTTCGTTACATGGACTCAGGGATGATTGGCAAGATCGAAAAAGCAATGCTTTATGCGCAGGAGCCAGAGCGCGTCCACTTTGAATCGTTTGAGGTCACCTTTAAGGGGGATCACAAAGCCCACGCGATCAGCTATAAAGATGGCCACTGGCACTGCGATTGCAACTTCTTCGAGTTGCGCGGCGTCTGTTCCCACGTAATGACCTTAGAGCGATTGTTAATCGGCTCTGTGCAACCGGCTGAGGCAGTACCGACCCCGGCCTAATAGAATAAAAATATAATCAATAAAAGACGCTACTGCCAGTAGCGTCTTTTATTTTGCCGAATCGAACCCTGGTGGTAAAATATTAATATGTTGAAACGTTGGAAATTCTGGGTGGGCGCTGTCATTAGCGCCTTTTTTCTTGCCATAGCCCTCCGGGGGCTGGATTTGGGGCATGTCTGGCAGGATGTGCAACAGGCCAACTACTGGTGGATCATCCCCGGTGTGTTGGCCTATTCGATTGGCGTCTGGGCGCGGGCCTGGCGCTGGCATTACCTCCTGCGTCCGGTCAAAGCTATTCCGGTCAAAACGATGTGGCCTATCGTTGTCATCGGCTATATGGGCAACAACATCTACCCCTTTCGGGCCGGGGAAGTCATCCGGGCCTACGTTTTGAAGAAAAAAGAGGGGGTCAGCATCAGCGCCAGCATCGCCACCATTCTGGTCGAGCGTATTTTCGACGGGCTGGTGATGCTGCTTTTTGTTTTCATCGCCCTGCCTATCGTCCCCGGCCTTCCCAATTGGCTGCGGCAAACGGTTATTATAGCCAGTCTAGCTTTCTTCGGGGCGCTGGTCGTTTTTCTGGTGATGGCCGCCATCCCGGACACCAGCCGCGCTCTGTACCACTGGGGCATCACCCGTTTCGTCCCGACAGCGATGCAGTCCAGGCTATTGGCCCTGGCTGACCGCTTTATGGAGGGGCTGAGTAGTCTGGCCAATGTGCGGGATGTGTTTATGGTCTTCTTCACCTCCATCATTATCTGGCTGCTGGAGACGGTCAAATATTGGTTTGTGATGCACGCCTTCAGCTTCACCGTCACCTTTTTCGCCCTGATGCTGATGAACGGCGTCGTCAACCTGGCCACCACGCTGCCCTCCGCCCCCGGCTACGTCGGCACCTTCGACCTGCCCGGCATCGCCGTCCTGGAAATTTTCGGCGTCGATCCAACCGTGGCCGCCGCTTACACCCTGGTTCTCCACGCCGCCCTGTGGCTGCCGATTACGCTCCTCGGCCTCTATTATATGGTCCGGGAGAGTTTGAGCTGGCAAGATTTCAAAGAAGCGGCCGAGGCCAAAGAGGATGCCATGCAAGAACAAACAGCGGAAGCAGCGGTCGAAGCCGATACGTCCCAACTCCCAGCCGTTTCCCCCGATCTGCCATCGGGCGAAAAAATTTAAACGAGAGAACCCTATGAAAATCGCAATTATCGGGGCCGGTGTGGCCGGTCTCTCCGCCGCTTACGACCTGACCGGGGCCGGACACAATGTCACCCTCTTCGAGGCCGCCCCCTTCACCGGCGGGCTGGCCGCCGGCTTCAAATCGGAGCGGTGGGATTGGCATCTCGAACATTTTTACCACCATTGGTTCGAGACGGATGAGGACATTCTGGGCCTGATCGACGAAATCGGCCAGACAGAAAACGTCTTCTTCCCCCGGCCCAACACCTCCCTCTACATCGACGGCGACATCTATCATCTGGACAGCCCGCTGCGGGCGCTGCTCTTCCCCAAGCTGCCGCTCATCCCCAAGCTGCGTTTTGGCCTGGCCGGTCTCTATCTACGCCAGACGACCAACTGGCAAGCGTTGGAGAAAGAGACCGCCCACACCTGGCTCAACCGGACGATGGGGGAAACGGCCTACAATCTACTGTGGAAGCCGCTGCTGATCGGCAAATTCGGGGATTATTACAAAGAGGTCAATATGGCCTGGTTCTGGGCGCGGATTCACAAACGCAGCACCAGGTTGGGCTATTTTGAGGGGGGCTTCCAGGCGTTCATCGACGCCCTGACCGCCAAAATTCAGGCGCAGGGGGCGGACATACGGCTCAAGACAGCCACCCGGCAGATTAGACCGGCGGCTGACGGGCGCTTCATTGTCGAATTTGTCGAATTTGAGGCTCAACCGGACATTGCCGGCAACGGCAGCGGGCGGCAGACAGCGACCGAAACATTCGACCGCGTCCTGGCCACCGTCTCGCCCCGGTTATTGGGCCGCCTGACGCCCGACCTGCCGGATGATTATTTGGCCTCCCTACACGACCTCAAATCAATGGGGGCGGTGGTCCTCATTCTGGCTTTGAAACACCAACTGACGGCGGAGCATTACTGGATCAACATCCCCAAAGAGGCCGGGTTTCCCTACCTGGCCCTGGTCGAGCATACCAACTTCATCGACCGCCAACATTACGGCGGTGACCACATCGTTTACTGCGGCGATTACCTCAAACCTGACCACGACTATTTCAACCTTTCCAAAGAGGAGCTACTGGCCCAATTCCTACCCTCGCTGACGGCCTTCAATCCCGATTTCGACCCCAGTTGGGTCAAAGAGAGCTGGCTGTTCCGGGCTAAATATGCCCAGCCGGTGCCGCCGGTCAACCACAGCGCCAACATCCCCCCGCTGGAAACGCCGCTGCCCGGCCTCTACTGGGCCAGTATGAGCCAGGTTTATCCCTGGGACCGGGGCACGAATTACGCCGTCGAAATCGGGCGGCGGGTGGCCCGGCTGATGATGGCCGAAATCACAACCCAAAATAAGTCAGCAGTGCCGGTTTGATGTCCCGCAGCGTGGTCAACTGCGCGGCCACCCGCTGAAATCCGGCCCCACTGACGATGGTCAAGGCCGGGTTGGGGGTGTGTTTGTTCGTCCGCCAATCTTCGAAGTTTCCGTGGTCGCTGATGACCATCAATAAGGTGCGCTCATCCAGAGCCTCGAAAATCCCCGCCAGAAACTCATCCAACTTCTGCAAAATGTCAATCGACTCAGCCCGTTTTTGCTTGTGCCCCAATAAATCCGTATACCAAAACTCAAAGAACGTTAACCGGTGATCCGCCGCCAGGGCGACCAGTTGCCGCCCGGCCTGCCGAGCCGAGAGCGGCGGCAGCTTGAACCCCGGCTCCGGCCAAAATTCATTGGTCAGCAATGCTCCCAGTGCCCGTCCCCGTTGCAAATCCTGCCCGCTCCGTATCTTGAGGCCCGCCAAAAAAGCTGCCTGGGTGTTGGCGCTCAAACGACCCTTGCCCCGCCGCAGCCGGTCTAAAAACCGCTCCGGGTAGGCGTTGGCATAAGCCACCGGCTGTCCGGTCGCCAACAGCGTCCTGAAAAGGTTATCCTCACGCAGCATATCCCGCAAGGTGTCGTTGGGATAGGGACCGTAATGTTCGCCGAGCCGGGCCGGGGCGTTGTGACCGGTTAGAATAGTCGTCTGACCCGTGGCCGATTGAGGCAGGCCACCAACGCCTAGCGCCGCATCCAAACCGAGCAAGGCCGCCCGGTCGGTGATCGTTCCGGCGGCCTCACCGGTCAGGTGAGGCACGCCGAACAGGGCTTCCAGCGTCGGCATCCGGGCGTGCATAAATGGATTGGCCTCGGGGTTCGCGTCCCCGAGGCCAACACCGTCCAAAAATATAATAACGGTACGCAGAGAATCGACGCTCATTCGACTTCAATCAGCCAACGCCGCTGCGCTTGCCTCTGACCAAAACTGTATCCGTCCATTCTGAAGGAGCAGCGTGTGAGTGTCACGAGCCATCTCCTCCCCACCTCTGGTGACATCTTCACCGGCCACCGCCGAGATTGTTGGATAGCCGGCCTTACGCAAGAGAGCTGCCCGTCGCTGCGCTCGTTCCACATCGTGTCGGTCTACAACAGCCGAAATTTCCACAGCTAACCAGACTGACGGCACTTGTGGCTGATGGCGTGGCTGCCCCGAAATCAACAAATCGAGCGGCATCAAATCAAAGAGTTCCTGGTCGGATAGATGGGGTTGGAGATCCTCCTCAATCTCTTGCAAGGAAATCACTTGTACCTTACGCAACAAACGCCCCAGATAAGCATAAGCCTTCTCCCGGTATCTCTGTTCCAATTGCCAGCCGACCACGCGATCCAGCCTGATTTGCATTTTGTTGACGGTCTCGATTAGCTGGCTCTGAACAGTCGTCAACTGTTGTTCTGATTTCTCAAGCCTGGCTAACCGCTCTTCGGCCCGAGTTTGGGCTACGGTCAAAGCTTGCACTTGCTGTTCGGTCCGGTTCTGGGCTTCAGTTAAGGCTTGCACTTGCTGTTCGGTCCGGTTCTGGGCCTTAATGAGTTGTTCAATCGCTGCCTCTACCCGGTCTAGCCGGGTCTCCACCCGGCTCAATCGTTCTTCGGAACGGATTTGCGCCTCTACTAAAGCAGCCAATCCTTGTTTGAGTTCCTGACTATCTTTGGCCCGCTGAATTTCTGCCTGTCGGGTCGCATCGAAGGCTTCTAGCAAATGAACCGTTTGTTCAGGCGTAAAAACCTGTTTTAATTTTTCTTCCAATTCTTGGGGAGTCAAGACGACCACCTTTGCAATTATGCCTCTTTGATGAATGGTGGGGTTGATTGTTCTCGCCGAGTCACGGACTCGGCGGGAAGACGCAAGTCACGGACTTGCTACGAGCTTACACCCCATTAAACCTCAGAGAACCAGCTTTTCAGAGATTATAGCTTATTTGTCTGAAATTAACGACTCGCAACGTGGTTTTATCTGTCTACTCGGTGATCTTGACGCTAATTTCCAAGCCATCCCCCAACTCGATGGTCACGCTTTCGAGATTGGGATGATTCTGGACGTAGGTCACGTAATCGGACAGTTCATTATCCTTAC
>CAZWZZ010000337.1:2884-6755 GCA_964638395.1 uncultured Caldilineaceae bacterium | reverse complement strand
AAATGGCTACTGAAGAACAAAAAAAGACACGGGTAATCCGTATGTTCAATATGATTATTGCCGGGATGGCTAAAGGGCTTTATGATTTGTTTGGCGATGCGGCTATCGGTATCGTTGGCCCCATCGGCGAGGAAATCTTGGAAGAAATGGAGCATGAATTGGGTCTGGAAATTCACGGTGAAGATCCCCAAACCATTTTGACCGAAATCGAACGGATCCTGATCGATGAGTATGGATTGATGAGAGATGGTAAAATCGAGATACACCCGGAGACCCACGAAGTCGATGTCATCACCAACGGATCGCTTTTGTGGCGGGCCTGCATCGAGCTTGAAGATGCCGGGCTGCCCCCGTTGGCCTGCGCCGAAATGATGATTACCGAAGCTGCGTTGCGCAAGCGACTTGGCCGCAAAGCCAAATTCGCCGGTATTACCTTCGACCGTGACAATCGAGTCATGGATATTGATTTCCATATGTATGACGAAGATTAAGCATAGGATTGAGCCGTAAATAACTTGTGCCTTTCAAAATCGTTGTAATTGGTAATTAGTAATTAGAGATCGAATGACCAATTACTAATAACCAATTACCACGCCAGACTGCACAGCTTATTTAGTTCCCGTTCCATAACTCATATACCTCACAAAAAAATGTTTAAGACAAAGGAGTATTTCCATGAGTAACAATGATGTAACCATGCCTTCCAGCGAAGAAGCTCTGGCTAGATTAGTAGCCGGTAACGAACGATACGTTAATTCACAGATGGATAACCCCAACCAAACCACTGAGCGGCGTGCCGAATTGCTGGGCGGCCAAAACCCGTTTGCTATCGTTTTAGGCTGCGCCGACTCTCGCGTTCCCCCGGAGGTCATTTTTGACCAGGGCCTGGGGGATTTGTTTGTCATTCGCGTGGCCGGCAATATTATTGACGATGTGGTGCTGGGCAGCATCGAATATGCCGCCGAGCATCTCCACACCCCGCTTATGGTCGTTTTGGGCCATTCTTACTGTGGGGCGGTCGGGGCTACCGTGGCCGGCGGCGACCTGGAAGGTCATCTGCCCAGTTTAGCCGCAGCGATCCAGCCCGCCGTTGATAGCGTCAAAGATCAAGAGGGCGATTTGGTGGATAATGCTGTGCGGGCCAATGCCAAAATGGTGGCCGAGCAGTTACGATCATCCACGCCGGTGCTATCCACCCTGGTGGAAGCCGGTAGCTTGAAAGTGGTCGCGGCTCGCTACGATTTGGACAGCGGCAAAGTTGATATTCTGGAATAATCCGCATCTCGACTAAAAAGATTGCTGTTTGAAGGCCGGCGACCAAGCCGGCCTTTTTGTATGACAGGAATTATCTGAGGGCGCTCTTAGCCTCAAAATTGGATCGGCTGACTCACCGGGATAGGCAGTTTCAGCGTTAAACGTCTGGACAGTGTCTTGAGATACGCCGTCAAGGCGAGCAGTGAGTCGGCCTCGACCGGCTGGCTCAAACAGAATTCGGCCCCCAACGCGGCGTACTCAGGGCCAATCTTTTTATCAGCCAGGAGAACAAGCCGGGTGTGGGGCCAACAGGGACGATGTTGTTGCAGAAACTCGCCGTTGGCCTCAGTCTCCAGGGCTAGATCGTATAACAGAACGGCAAAGGTGTAGCGGGTCAGTAAGGCGTGGGTCTTGGGGAGCGTGGTGGCCAGATGCACCCGGTAGCCCGCTCGTTCCAAGATATTGGCGTAGAGATGGCTATCGTAGGCATCTTTATTCGCAATTAGCACACGTGGTTTATTTGATTTGTTGAACATAAACTCCCCTTTCATAAAATTGAGAGGTCTGACTCAATGTTCCACCTGCAAGGTTTCAGAAACCTTGTAGGTGTGACCTACAGTTCCACCTGCAAGGTTTCAAAAACCTTGTAGGTGTGACCTACAGTATCGGTTTCGGGTCAGACCTTGCAGGTTTTAGAAACCTACAAGATCGGCTTCGTTTCAGACCTTGCAGGTTTTAGAAACCTACAAGGTCACGTTAGTTTTTGAAATTAACATAGGGCCGGGACGGTCACACCGCCTCGGAGAGCCTCTTTGGCCACCTGGCAAAGCTCGGTGAAAGCAACCGGTTTGGACAAGATGGAGTGGATCGACAGATCACTCTCAAACCGGTCGGCGGGGATGTTGCCCAGCCCGCTCATGACGATGACAGCGGTTTTGGGGAACAGGTGCTGCACCCACATCGCCAGCGTCAGGCCATCCATCTCCGGCAGCCGATAATCGACGATGAGCAGATCAAACGGCTGTTTTTGACAATGTTCGAGCGCCTGTCGGCTATCGGCGGCAGTTTCGATGGTATAGTCGGTCAGGATTTCAAACCCCCTTTTGAAAATCAAGGCGGCATCGTGATTATCATCGACAATCAAGACCCGCTGCGAGCCGGATTGGTTCAGGATGTGTGGTGGATTCTCCATCATGATGTTAATAGTCTCCTTGTCGTCAGTAGTTTTCAAGGCTAACGTGTCAACTTTTTCGACAAGATCAACAAGATTGGCAAGTTTTGTTGTAACTGCTCAGGCATGTCATTTCGAGCGACAAAGGAGCGAGAAATCTGCCCAAAACGCTGTTGACAACGACCCATCTGGGGAGATTTCTCGGCTTTCAGCCTCGAAATGACATAGCGGCTAAGTAGTTACGATTTGTTATCATTTCATCCGGTAAATCTTGTCAGATTCCTGTTATGCAAAGTTCACAGATTAGTTATGGAAACCACTTACTTTTTGCGGTAATGTGGCGGCTTTGACATTTTTGAGGGTGAGGGCAATGATCTCTTTCATTGTTTCGATGACCCCTTCACCCCGGCAAGCAACGCTTTTGTGATAGGGGAACACTCGATTGGGGTTGAGACGGCGCTGGAGAATGATCTCCGACACCCGGTTTGGCGCGTCCTGTTTGTTGTATTGCAGCACCAACGGCTTGTCGTGCCAGGCGAATCCCAAGCCTTGCAGATGGCGCTGCATTTCATTGAACGCCCGCTCATTGTCCGCCAGGCGGGTAATCTGTGAGTCGGCCACGAAGACGAGACCATCCACCCCTTCCAGAATCATACGGCGGGTATCTTTGTACATACTCTGGCCCGGAACCGTATAAAAATTGAAGCGGGGTTGGAAGCCTCCCACCCGGCCCAATTCCAGCGGTAGAAAATCGAAGAACAGGGTCCGGTCGCCATCAGTCTTCAACGAGACCAGGTCACTTTGTTGGGTTTTGTTCATCCGGGCATGGATCTGTTCCAGGTTAGTAGTTTTGCCGCTCAATGGCGGGCCGTAGTAAACAATTTTGATGTCGATTTGGCGCATAGCCCAGTTGATGAACATCGTTTAATCCTCCAATACCTGAGCAAATAAATCTTCGATGTTGTCGCTGACCGCCTGCTCGAACACGTCATCAATACCGTCGAAAGCAGTGTCAATATGACCATTGGGTGGCGGCGTTTGTTGCAGCAACTCCAGCAACTCCTCAGCCGCCTGGAGCGTCATTTGCCGGGCCAGGCCCAGGTTGGTGGCTTCCGGTTCAAAAGCGACGGCCACCAGCCAGTTGCTATTAACCTGGGCCGAGTAAAGATTGAAGAGATTGCCCTCTTGCAGGCTGTGCTGAAAGTGAGCGTCGTTTTCCTTTTCGTTCGCCAACATTTTAGCCACTTCCCCATTGGCCGAGAAACTGCTGGCTACCAGGGCCGCCAGAGCTAGAGCCTGTCCTTCGTTGACCTGCCCCTGAGCGTGGAACAGCCGCCCGTTGCGATTGACCAACAGGGTACAGCGGCCATTCAATATCTGGTGCAGTTGATCGAGCCGATCTTTGACCTGCATCTGTGTTTCCACATCCAGCTCAATCGAGTCGTT
>CAZWZZ010000337.1:0-2784 GCA_964638395.1 uncultured Caldilineaceae bacterium | reverse complement strand
GCGTACTGGCCGAAGGTGATGGTAAAGTTCCCGGCTTCCCAGGCTAACATTTCAAAAAAGGCCGTCTCGCCGACGAGATCATTCAGGCTGGCGTGAACGACCTGCCCTTTTTCAAAGAAGATGGTCGCTGTCTGGCCCCGATGGTTAATCTCCATACAGGCGATCTTGCCTTCGTTGCACATCAGCGAGACGATGTTGGGCAGGCTGATGTCCCGCAGGTTGCCGTAAATGGCCCCGGTGGGGGACTGATCCTGGATGCGCCAGATGGCTGACAGCAGCGCCTCGGAGTCGTAGGGCTTTTCCACAAAAACATCAACCCGATGGTTGAGCGCCGTGGTGATCTGCTCCACGGCGACGGTCGCGGGATCGAAGCCGATGATGACCGGCAGATTGGGCCGGATTTCTTTGAGTGTGGCTAACAACTCCAGGCTGTCCATATCCGGCAGCGACAGATCGAGCAGGGCCAGGTCGAATGGTTCATGATCGAGCAAGGAGAGGACCTCCCGCCCTGCCGTCATCAACCGCAACTCAAGGCCAATCGGCTCCAGCCAGGTTTTGTAGAAATCGTATAGCTCTTCTTGGGGGTCGATGATGAGTATTCTTTCCGTCGTCATAGTTCCTCTACTTTCCGATGTAATACGTCTCGCAGGCTTCTTGGATGCGAGCGATGGCCTGGTTAGTGATGCGCCGGTAGGTTTGATCCGCCGTGGCCATCACTGTCAGGGTCAAGGATTGTCCATTGCTTGTATGAAAAAAGCGGCAGATGAAGCGCCGGCGATTGTCGGTAATCAGGGATAGCTCGTTGATGGTGGATAGTTTTAGATGTTGGTGAGCCTGATTAGCCGTATCGCGCAGGAGCGCCGTCATTGCCGCCGTCATGTCGGTCAGTCGGTCGAACGGAACAGCCGCGATAGCAAAACCATCGCTATCGGAGAGGATAGCCGCTTCGTAAGCGCCATCCTCGATAATCTCCTCCAGGATATTGTCGAAGATCGTTGCTTCGTTCAGTTGTGGCGCGGGGGCCACTAAAACGGTCTCTGGGTGGGTCTCATAGATCATATCTTTGCCCTCGCTAAAAAATTTGAATGTTAAAGGTCTTAGAAAGACGTGAATTATCAACCACCCCTAGTCTACACCAAAATAGGGGACAGTGCCGTTGCGGTTCTGTGACTATCCCGTAGAGATTATGTTACGAAAATAACTAGGTGCGGAAAAAGTAAGCCCCGGTTTACGCAAACCGGGGCTGTTTGTCAAACTGATATGATGTTACTTCGCCTGGGGCGGTTGGCCTGATCGACCGTGCCGTTTTTCCAGGGCAATCAGGTGTTGCAGAATATGCCCGATGGCCTGCTCCACGGTCAGCTCGCCCCGCTGCCACAACTTCAACAACGTTTTCAGGGGATGGGTTCCCATCGCTGGTTGACCTCCTTTCTGGTGGGATGGACAATAAAAAACGGCCTCCCCCACTGATGTCAGTTATAGAGCGACCGCTTGGTTTGTCCCCATCCAGAAAGATAGGTACAATAAGCAAAGCCTCTCAGACTGTGGCTGCAGTTTGAGGGGTTAGCCGCCTTTCGGGTGTGTCAGCACCCGGGGGCGGCGCGTTTTTTATTGTGGCCTCGCATCTTACACGAAGCCAGGTTTTTTGTCAAAAAGCAGGGGATGGTTCAGAATAAGTTGACACTTTTATACCCGCCCGGTTGAGCAACGTCACCCCGTAAAACGCAAAACGTGAAGCGTAAGCGGTTATTTGGTCACAATCATTACGTTTTGCGCCTTACGTTTTACGAGGTTGTCAACCAAATTTTTCGTGAAACGTGCCTCACCCATCCCCCCCAAGCGCATACCCCACCCCTCTGACGGTGTAGATCAGGTCGGAGGGGCCGTCGATATCTTTGATTTTCTGGCGCAGGCGGTGGACGTGCCGGCGGATGATGTTGCTGGCTTCCCAGGCTTCGACTTCGTAACCCTGGATATTTTCGATCAATTCCTGGGGTGAGACAGCCCGTGGTGCTTCGCGTAGCAAATAAACGAGCAACTCAAACTCAGTCGGCGTTGTTTCCAACCGTTGCCCATCGAGCAGGACGATATGCTGGAGCAGGTCAATCGTCAGCGGCTCCTGTTCCAGAAAGCGGGTACGGGCCGGCTCCGACTCTGATTGGAGCGGGGGGGTCTCCGGCTGGCTCTCCACAATCGTGTCCCGAATGCTCTCTATGTTGCTCGACATCTCCTTCAATTGGTCGATGAGGTCCCGCTGGCGGTCGATGGTCTGCCGGTTGAACAGTCCCCGCCGGACGCTGTTCCGCAATTCAGCCGGTTTGCAGGGTTTGAATAGATAATCGTGCGCCCCCTGCCGCAGGGCCTCGATAGCCGACTCCAGCGACGCATGGGCCGTCAGGACGATGATGACCGTTTCCACAGATTTCTGCCGGGCCGTCTTGAGAACGTCGATGCCGTCGATACCCGGTAGTTTGAGATCGACCAGGGCTAAATCAAAATGTTGGGCCTCGATATGCTCGACAGCCACTTCGCCGCTCTCGGCGGTGTCAATCTCATAGCCGTCCTGACTGAGTATATCTTTCAAAAATAGACGAATGTTCGGTTCGTCATCGACGATCAAAATTTTGGGTGGTACGGACATGTTCCGGTTCCTTTCTTAGTGCGAGTTGTTTGTTAAGGTGGTTGATAATTCACTCAGACTAAGAATCCATTATGCGTAAATAGTGAGGTAGCATCCTGAGTAGCGCGAAACGGAGTGGAGCGCGTATCGAAGGGTGCGGCGAA
>CAZWZZ010000336.1:0-6757 GCA_964638395.1 uncultured Caldilineaceae bacterium | reverse complement strand
GGCTAATACTGAGTGACTTATTCAGCGGAAACTCTGATCATAAAAGTCAGAGAAAGCCCAGGCGATTAGCTACCTCCCTGTTGTCCTGTTTTCGGAGAAGGACCCCTCCGGTTGACACAGATCGCTCATTTGTGTCAACCGGAACTGTCCCCTACCCTCTTGGTGTGGATCGACAAGGTCACCCTTTGATCGACAGCGATACGGTAACGTCCCCCTTTTTCAAGCACAAAAAAACCCGCCTGGTAGCGGGGTGGATCAAGGGCAACGATGGCCAACAGAATTGAGGTTGATACGTGGCCCTCTTTCTGTTACGATACAGTCATCTTGCCTGGTGGCTCTTCCAACCGTTTACCAGGTTCAAAACACCTGTTTGCGCAGGTGTTTTTTTGTTCACTTGTCAACGGGATCAATTTCTTCTCCCTTTATTCTCCAACATTAGCACGCCGCTCGCTGTTTCAGCAAGACCCAAAATGGACATTTGGCCTGATGTACGAACCCAATCGCCGTTCGGATCGTTCGGGCCGTTGGAGCCGTTCGGATGGGGCCGAACGGACGAGGCGACCGGGTCGAACGAGGGGAACGGTCCCATCGTTCGGAACGACCGTTCGGGTCCACCGTTCGGGGCGTTCGGGGCGAACGGGTCTTGGACTTGAACCGATTAAGATACTCGCCATATTACGTATTGCGTATTCCGTATCAGCGAAAATTACGCAATACGCAACACGTAATACGTTTATTGAGACAGGTTGGCTTACTTCCGATAATGTCTTTTGTCTAATGGGAATGGGTCTCAATGTAAGTATCGACCGCTTCGCGGACCATGGCCGACATACTTTTGTCCGCGCCCCGGATCATAAATTCGGCCTTGAGCCGTTTCAGGTGGGGTAGTTGGTCCCGATAGAACTCAAAGGAGTGGCGTTTGATCTCCCGTTTTTGGGCCAGTTCGGATGGGGCCGGGGTCGGGACCGATTTCTTTGGAGCGCGTTCGGCAGCCACCCGTTCGGGGCGTTGGAACCGTTCGGGGCGTTCGGGGCGAACGGTCGGACGGGGCGATGAGTGGGCCGGGTCCGTTGACCGTTTGGCACGAGACGTTTTCTTTTTAGATGTCGTCTTTGGGGACGGCGACATTTTTTTGGGCTTGTTTTTCGACGAGACCGGCTTGGCCGCAATGGGGGTTAAGTCGCTCAGATCAAAAGTCTCGACTTTGACCTGGGACTTGTAGCTGGGATCATAATCTTGCGGTCGAGGCTCTTTCATAGGGCAAGCGATTAGATATGGTTGATAACCCAGGCGGCAAACTGGTTGTACACTTTCGAGCCAACGTGGTCAGGCAAGCGGTAGGTCAACGGTTGGCGCTGGCCATAGGAGCGGGGAAATTCCAGCGTATCGGGTACTTTGAAATCCAAAACATTGTGACTGTACACTTTCTGGGCCGCCTGAAAGATGCCGGGGGCGTGGGAATTACGACTGCGCCGATATTTGGCAAATAGAATCTTGAGGCCCTGTTTGGCGATGATCTTTTCATAGTCGGCGGCCAACACCTCCTGCACAAAGCGGATGGTATGGCTGGCCGCTTCCAAGCCGGTGGACTCGGCGGTGACCGGAATGATCAGAAAGTCGGCGGCTAAAATGGCGTTGATGGTTAGCCGTCTACGGCCCGGTGGGGGATCGATGAGGATGTAATCATAGTCGTGTCGCAGGTCTTGTAATGTCTCGCGCAGCAGCAGATCATCCTCCTTTTCCAGAGCTTCGTCGATGGCGTCAAACAGACTGTTGGAGGGTAGCACGTCAAAGCCAAAGGGCACGCTTTTAATAGCATCCCGGACCGGCACCTTTTTCAGAAAGACGTGGTACAGATTGGGCATGGCCTTATCGGGGTCCAGGCCGACATAGCGGGTGGAGCAGACCACCTGCGGGTCGAGGTCGATCAACAACACCCGCTTTTTATCTTGCCCCCGCGAGGCATTGGCTGCCTGCCAGACCAGGGCCGTGCTGGTTTCAACAGCGGCGGTCGTTTTGGGACCGGCTCCTTTAAGAAGTGGAAAGGCGATGATTTTGGCCGTCATAGGTGTGGAAATCTCCCTTTTTCAAGGGATATTCAGGATGGGTTTTGGCTTTTTCAACCTCCTCAATCGGAATTTGAAAGCGGTGCCCCAGCCGTCTGACGTTGGGGATCAACCCTTTCTTGATCCAACTGATGATGGTTTTGGTATCTTTGTTGAGATGGCGGGCAAAGGCCGAGGCGGAGACATACATTTTCATATAAGCTCTACTATGACAGCCCCCACCCTGGCTGTCAAGGAGATTGTGGGCTTTATGGAGTTCGTGGAGCATCTACAGGGCCAATTTTTGGACCATCTTGCGCTGCACCTTGTGGGTCGCTTTGACATAGCCCCGCATCTGCTCCAGATTTTGCAGCCCCAGAAGCTCCTGGGTGGCTCGGATGTCGCCCCCCTTAGCCAGGTAGTGGGTAGCCATCGTATGGCGCAGCGTGCGGCTACTGACATTCTCCAATCCGGCCTTTTTTTCGTACCGTTTGAGCATCTTTTGCAGGGCACTTTTGCTCAAAGCTTGTGACCGCCTGGAAATAAACAAAGCGTCGGTCGTCAGCACCTTGTCCAGGTCGAGCGCCGCTCGCTCATCGAGCCACGCCCGCAACGCTTCACACACCTTCCAATTCAAGGGCAGATGCTCGGTGCCCCGTCGCCGCTTGAGCCGGACATCCCCCACCTGGTCCGCCTCAGCCCCGATCCGCTCCGGCAGGCTGACATCGGCCACCCGCAAACCGACCACCTCGGCACAAGTCAAACCCACCTGCAAATAGAGCATCACAATGGCCCGGTCTCGGGCTTCCGACACCTCCTCAAGCAGGCGGGTGTATTCGGCCTCAGTCAGAAAGCGGACCTCTTTACGCACCACGGCCACCGGCACCAGTCGCTCGGCGGGATTCTCCGTGAGGTATTGGGAAGTAAAGAGAAAGGCAAACAGCTTTTTGATGGCCCAGGTGCGCCGGTTGCGGGTGGCGGCGCTCAACTGCCGGTAATCCACATCGGCCAGATACCGTTGCAAATCACGCAACCCAACGGCTGCCCAGGTCGTTAGCTGTTGTTGCTTCAAGAATTCGACCAGGTCGGTCAGGTCGCGCCGGTAGGCTTTGCGCGTTTCCTCCGACAGTTTCAAATAGGGCATTCCTACTTCGACGAACTCGGTCAAGCCTTCGTCGAGGGTCAAGGGCTGGTCCCCCAACGGGGTCTGTAAAGCGCGGCGGCGGGTCGGGGAGAGGGCGGCCAAGAGATTCATAGGGGGCTTATTCCACATAAGCATCGCTTTCCATCCCCACCCTTCAAGGCCGGCCCCTCGAGCGCGGGCGCGGGGTGGGGCAGAAGGGATACTTATGTGGAATTAACCCAGAATAGCATAAAGATGCGGGCCAAATCAAGTTGACAAAAGCTGAGAACCCAAGTACTGTCTGGGGCAGTGAGTAACGTTTCACAAAGCCATACGATACCGTGTCTGAACAGAGTACCCAACCAGACTCGTTAGAGGGTCTGACCTCAAAGCTCATCTCAGTAACGAGGGCTGCCGAGATCAGTGGTCTGACCACCGGCTACATTCGCCGTTTGCTCCGCAGGGGTGATCTTGACGGCGTCAAAATCGGTCGAAATTGGTTGACCACGGAAGAAACCATCCGGGAGTACCTCAGCAAAGACCGTCGGCCAGGTCCCAAACCGAAGTAAAAAAATTAGCCACCGGGCGACTTTTTCTTTAAATTTGACAATTAGTACCGATATAGGTATCATAATCAGTACCGATACGGGTGCAATTATCGAGGTGACGTCATCCCGACGTCACGCTTGATGCCCCGACCTCTGCAACCAGCACTGCACCTTATGGGTCGGTATCGCGGTAACCGCTTAACGTCGGATGAAAGGAGGTACTGAGCCGTGATTGTATTCGGTGGTGGAAACGGCGGTTGATAACCCCATAGCGGAGGGCGATAGGCGTCCGGGGCCTGTCGCCCTTTTTTATTTTCTATTTATCTCGACAATGTCACATTAACATAATTTGACCCTGAAAAGCCCCCCCCAGCCCCCCACAGGGGGGGAGCAAAGTCAAAAATTCCCCCCGCTGGGGGGCTAGGGGGGCGAATGTGACATTGTAGAATTATCTACCAGACCCACTTGATGATGTAACTCTCAAAGCGTTTCAGCTTCTCGGTTTCCCAGGTGAGCATCTGGCGACCATCCGGCAGGCTCGTGAAATGCTCCGGTCCCAAAGGGATCGCGGTTTGTTTGCTCTTCTGGCCCAGAACGGCCCGCAGACAGGGTCGTTTCCGGGGAAAGATGATCTCCAGTTTGAAATGTTTCGTCCGGTGGCGAATTTCCACCTGCCACCACTCCTCCGCTTTCATAAACCCTTCTTTGATCGTCCGTTCGGTATAGAAATCCATCACGTCCCCCGCGCTCTTGGTCTCTCTGAGCGAGATGAGGATATTCCACTGCTGCCCCTCCCGGTAGCGATCCACCTCCACCCCCGGCGAGCATTGGTAGTCGGCGAAAATATCGCCCTCCCCCCAGGCGTAATCTTGAAAAGCGATGATGTGATCTTGCAGGAATTTAACCCGCTGTCGTCGTTTGAAGATGGCGGTTTTGCCTGTGGTATCGACCAATTCCAAAGTTGAGTCGTAGTCCAGGATTTCATACATGCCCTCGTGCGACCGTTGCTTGAGCCAGCGGCGGGCGAGGCCATAGAGGTCAAAGAGGAGGGTTAGGCCGTTTTGGGTGAGGTAGGGGAGGAGTTTCTGGGTAAGGGTCATAGGCTGACTATAGTCCACGCTGCGCTCATTTTCAATCGGGGATTAGCTAGTTTCTGGTGCAAAACGTAGGCGAGGGCATCCCTATACCCCGCCGGACGCATTGGGATGCCCCGCCTACGGTGACTTGCAACAAGAACTAACTATCGAGCGGCAATGGTGGCCAGGACAAGCCCATCTCCGCGCAAACCTGTTGGTAAACCCGCGTCAGGTCGTCGAAATGCTCCTCCAACTCAGCCTCCGTGGTGATGTCGTCGATCCGGCGCAGGAGTCCTTCCAGTTTCAACTCATCGACCCGAACGGCATAGATGGCTGAGGCGATCTCATACGGGTCGGTTATCTCGCCCCACTCATAGGCGGTGGTGACATCGCAAGGGGTATCGGTGGAAGGGGGTGGGGGAAGGCGACATTCTGGGGTCATCCACAGAGTATATCACGACGAGCCGTAAATCAGGAGGACGCAAAACCCACTCCCCCTTCTTTGAGAGACGTCCAGCGGTTGTTGTTGCCAATCACCAGATGATCCAGCACATCAATGCCAAGCAACTGACCGGCTTCGACAACTGAGCGCGTGACCTGGACATCTTCGGGACTAGGGGTAGGATCGCCGCTAGGGTGACAATGGCTGATAATGATGGCGGCGGCATTGACCCAGACGGCGGGTTTGAACACCTCCGCGATGCGGATAACCGCGCTGTTGACGGTGCCTCGATAAATCAGGGCATCGTGGGTGATGACGTTTTTGGTGTTGAGGAGCAGCACCCATAGCTCTTCTTGGTCGAAAGTAGGGAAGGGGTGGTAGACCTGTTGAGATAGATAATCCGCTGCTGCCTGGGGTGAAGTGATCCGGGTCGGGTGGCTGACCTCGCGCAGAAACCGGCCTTGAGGCGGCGGCATCGACCACTCAGCCTCGATGGTGATGACCTCCTCTTGGGTGGGAAAGACCAGCCCGGTGAAGGCAGCGGGGGTGACGTCTTGCGGCTCGGCGGGCAGAAAGCGGTCATCGAAGCGGTTTTGAAACAGTCGTTCGGACATATGTAGCCGCAGTGTATCATAGCCACAACGCTTCTTTGTAGTTAACCTTAAATTTTCCAAAAATGTGTTCTAAGACACAGACAAATAACAAAAACTATGTTATTTTTTGACAAAGTTAAAAGACCAACTTCAATCCAACAAACTGACTACTTCGAGGTGTCCCAGTGCTTACTCTACACATCAACGAGATTTCTCAATCAACCCTGTTGCGTTTGCAGGCTATCTTGGCCCCCACGGTTACGCTCCGTCTGACCGACGAGCAGATGGTGGAGGTGGTCCGCGACGAAGAAGTCGTGGCCCGCCTCATTTATCAGCCACAGAGCAAGCTGCCCCCCGGCCTGACCACGGCTGAATTGACCCCCAGACAGAAAGAGGTGCTACCGTTGCTCCTGGCCGGCTTAACCAACCAGGCCATCGCCCACCGCCTGGGTATTTCAGCAAAAGGGGTGGAGTATCACATTACCGCGATTTTACGCCGGTTAAAGTTCACTTCGCGGGTCGAATTGCTGTCCCACTTCAATCAATCCTCACCAAACCATCCCAAAAAGAATTCAATGTAAGACAATAAGGAGAGTCTAGGGGAATCCCTAGTGAGATATGTCAGTTATATTTGTGACAAATGTCACTACCGTGATTGTTAAATTTCACCTACGATAAACTCGTTGTTCTCCCTGTGAGGAGATAGGATCTCAATTGCATAATTAACCGGCAACCCAACTTGTTACGCTGAGAGAGAGGGTATTATGCTTCTGTTCGGCTTCGATCTGGTCATTCGTTTTCTGGTAGTTACGTCGATGATTTTCTCCCCGTTGCAGCCTTTGCTGCTGTCGATGGTTCCCCCGATCATCCCTTATGGTTTTGGTTACAAGTTAAGGAGGAAGAGAAAAAGGCAAATTGAACCAATGAAGT
>CAZWZZ010000335.1:0-6765 GCA_964638395.1 uncultured Caldilineaceae bacterium | reverse complement strand
CGCCCGACGTACCGCTCCGGGCGGAGGCCGATGTAGAATTGGCCTTTGTGGATGACGGCCTCGGCCTGGCTGGCCACCTGTTGGTTGTTGACATCGGTGATGACTACATCGAAGGTGTAGCGCTGGCTGGCGATTTTCTCGGCGATGTCGGCCTCGACCTCGACGGTGAAGCGCCCCTCGTCATCGGTCAGGCCCTCCCCTTCGGCGATGCGCTCGCCAAAGCCGCTGATGTAGTTATCAACGTTGCGGCGGCTAAAATCGTAGTCAGTGAAATCGTAGCCCCCCCCTTTTATTCCCCCCCTCAGAGGGGGGGATTTAGGGGGGGTGTATCTAAAGAAGTAGTCATCGGAGAGAAGCGTCCAGGTGACATCAGCATTGGAGACCGGCCCGCCGAAGAAGAACTCGGCGGAGGCGGTCACCTTGACGGTGTCGCCGTGGCTGTATTCGGGCTGGTCGGCGGTCACTTCGACCAGAAACTCCGGCTTGCGGTAGGCGGCCACCTGGAAATCGTCGTAGAAGTAGGTGTCTTCATCGAGCTGGGCCTGGATCGAGTAGGAGCCGAGGGCGGCGTTGTCATCCAGATCGAAGGCGCCGTTGACCGTGCCCATATCGCTCAGGCTGACCTGGTCGCTGAATATCTCCTGGCCCTGGCTGTCGGTGACGAGAATATCGAGGGGGCGGGTGGTGGGGGGCAGGCTGTAGGCGGCGTCGTTGTCGGCCCGGATGATGCCTTTGAAGTAGACGGTCTGGCCGGGGCGGTAGATGTTGCGGTCGGTGTAGAAGTGGGCGGCGTAGGGCTGTTGGTAATCTTCGACGCTGACGTTATCAAACTGATACCGCTCGATGCCGTCTGACCAATGGCTGATGGCCACAGCGAAATTCTCGTCGGGGGCGTCGGGGTCGCCGGCGAAGGCGAAGCGGGGGTCGTAGCTGTTGGGCTGCGGCGCATATTCGACCGTGGCCACGCCGTCGGCGTCGGTCTCGACCGGCCCCACCTCAGACTCGTCGGCCCGGACGGTGATGGGCACGTCCGCGACCGGTTGGCCGCTGTCGAGGCCGGTCAACCAGGCCAGGCCCTCGCTGGCGGTCGATTTGAAGGTCAGGTTGTGGCGGCTGACGACGAGCATCTGCCGTTGGGGGCTGCGGTCGGGGCTGCGGCCCTGGGCCGGGGGATAGATCGCCTCGGCGGGGTAGGTCACTTCCAGATAGTAGAGGCCGGGCGGCAGGCGGTCGCCCAGGCCGCTCCGCTGGCCCAGATCGACGCGGTAGATGAGGGTGTCGTTCAGTTCAGGCCGCGTCTCCAGGGTCCAGTCGGCGATGAGGTCCGCCGCAGCGGGCCGGTAGGATTCCCAATCTTCCCACCAACTGTTGCCGTTGAGGCGGATGAAATCGGCGGCGGGCAGGCGATATAGCCCAAAATCGACCTGGCTGATGTTGCGGACGCTGAAAAAGGCCAGGGTGTCGGTGTAGGTTCCGTAGGTGGAGAGGCGGCCGGGGCTGTGCATATAGAGCAGCGGGCGGGCGGCCAGCGTCTCCCAGGTGACGGTCGTCGCCTCGGCCAGGGGTTGGCCGTAGCGCCCCTCGATGTCCGGGCCGAGGGTGACGCGGTAGCGGGTGCTGGCCTCGCGGGGGAAGCTCAGTTCCAGTTGGCTGTTGCTGCTCCACCAGTAGCTATAGACCTGGGTGACGGCGATGGTCGGCTCGATGATGACGTTCCGGCCGATCTCCACGCTGGCCGGGTTGATCGGCCCGTTGAAGGTGATTTGGAGCGGCTGCCACGGCTCGATGCCCTCGTCGCCATCCCCCGGCGAGGTGCTGAGAATGGCCGGGTAGGGGACGACGGTGAAGGCGGCGCTGAAATCCTGGGCCGTGGCCGCCGGGTCGGTCGCCCCCCGCGTGCCCGCCGGGAGTTCGATCCGGTAGATGGCGCCAAAGTCGAGGCTCTCGTCCGGGGTGAAGGCGACCGTCTCCACGCCAACGGTGGCCGGTCCTTCGCCCTCATCATACTTATAATCGTAGTAGCCGACGTCGTCACCGCCGGTCGGCTGGGCCAGGCCGCCCTCGTGCCAGGTGAGTTGGCCGGGGATGGTCGCTTCCGTGTCGGCGTTGACCAGGGCCAGGTTGGCCTCGACGCTGGCCCGGTCCATCGGCTGGTTGAAGGTCAGGCTGATGACCGGGGTGGGGCTGACGTAAATATCACCGGCGGCGGGCAGGCTGGCGATGACCTGGGGGGTGACGGTGGTAAAGGTCCACTCAACGTCGTCCTCCAGTTCGGTCTGGTCGAGGGCGTCGGTCAAGCCCCGGCTGACGCGGGCGGTGTATTCGGTGGCGGGTTCAAAGCCGTCGTCCGGGGTGAATTGGTAGATGGAGGTGTTGAGCCACTCCCCCTGACCAGGCACGGGGGGGACGAAGGTCAGCGGGTCGGGCAGGCTGGCCGCCGCTTCGATGGCGTTGAGGGGCACGACGGGGCGGTTGAAGAGAAGCGTGATGACCGTCTCCGGCAGGAGTTCGGTGGCGCCGTCGGCGGGCTGGACGGTGGTCACTTCCAGGAAGCCGACCGCGCTGAAGCGCATCTCAAAGGGGCGCTGCATGGCCAGGCCCTCGGCGCTCCGGGCCGTCTCGACGACGCGGACGCGATACCGCTCCCCCCGCTCGAAGCCGTCATCCGGGCGAAAGCGGAGCGTCTGGTCATCGACCCACTCGAACGCGCCATCGACGCTGGCCCCCGGCTCGATGGCAAAGGCTTTCTCCACGCTGGCCCGGTCCATCGGCTGGTCAAAGGTCACCTCGATGGGCGCCTCGACCGGCTGCTCCGCCCCCGCTTCCGGCAAGCTGCTGAGGACAATGGGCGGCAGCGGCTCCGGTTCCTCGGTCGGCGTGGCCGTCGGCGCGGTCGTCGGCGTCTCGGCCGCCTCGACCACCTCCGCGTCCGGCGGCTCTCCCCCCGGCGGCTGCGGCGTGGTGGTGCAGCCGAGGAGGAGGCTGATGAGGAGGGTTATGAGCAGGGTTGTTTGGGTTAATTTTTGGTTCATGGTTCGTGCCTTTTTATGGTTGATGGGTTGCTTAGGAATGAGAATTAATTAACCTACCCAAAAGCGTTGTAATTGGTTATTAGTAATTGGTAATTGGGCCAATCCCTAATAACTAATTACCAATTACGGTTCTCTGAAATGGGTAAGTTATTAAAATCCCGTTTCTTAATTTGGTGTCTCTCCGAACGGGGAATGGTCTCGCTCTCGGCAATGACCGGGGGTAGATGTTAAATTCAAGCCTATTCATAGTAGCATATTTTGGGAATTTTGCTAGACAACTAGCCGACGTTGGCCGTCGGTTTGGGCGTGGGGGTGGTGTGGGGTTGGAGCCACAAAACCAAGGGGCTGGTAAACGTGATCGGTGATTTTATTCATTGGGTTATCTTTTACTGTCTTCTGCTTGATCTTGATCCATTCTCGATCTCCTCCAATATTCACAATTGTTCTATACACCTATGAAAGACAAACGTTCTCTCATCCTGTTGATTTTTCTTGCCACCTTTTATATTATTGGCAAATTGAAACTAACCAACCAAAAGGAGTTAATAAGTTGTCAAAATCTAACCACTTAATTTTGTTGTTTTTTGTTACCGTTTTCTTTTTTGGCCTACTGTTAACTTTACCTTCCAAAGCTGTGACACAATCAGTCCCCCCAAACTCTTCTACTTTGGACACATCAAAACTGCTTACGCAACTAACTTTTACACCTGCTTTTACAGTCCATCTCCCAATTATCCTAAAGCCGCTTGCTCCAGGCTCATTTGCGTTAAATTCTTGGCCGACAACATTCCAAAATACTACAAGGAACGGATACAACCCTTACGAACAAGAATTAACCAAAAGCGCGATTGAAGCTAATGGGCTAAAACTTGCCTGGACGCATGATCTTGTTTATGAATTCTATATTGATGGAACGTCTCCCCTCATTGCTACTTCCCCTGATGGGAATGGTGGTGTCGTTTATTTTTCAAATAGTGATATTGTAGCTTTGGATATGGAAACAGGGCAGCCTCTCCCCCTCTCCTTGAGCTACAGAGCGAGCGATGATATAACAATTGATGAACAAAACCTATACTACTCCAGTTCGACAGGTGGAACCCATTATATCGTTGCTTCAAATCGACACACTGGTGAAACGGTTTGGGTGTACGAAATGTTTAGCTCTATGTCGTCTGCCCCCACGTTGGTCAATGATATCATTTATGCTTTGTCCTCAGACAAAAACATCTACGCTTTGAACAAAAACACTGGCGACCTGCTTTGGAAATATCTGACAGGTGCCCCATTCATATATCAAACATCTGCCATATCCAACAATGTTTTATACGCCAAAAATCAGGACGAAGCTCTGTACGCCTTGGACGCAATGACTGGCGAATTAAAATGGTCATACCCTTTAGATTCATTTGCGTTCACTTCACCAGTACTCCACGGTAATTTAGTCATTTTTGTTGATTCGTATTCTATAAAAGCACTCAGTACGGTCAGCGGAACATTGGCTTGGGAATTTGAACCGCAGGTTAGTACTCAATTGGCTTTTGGCTCTTCGGCGATTTATAGTGATACGGTTTACGCGAACGCAAATCATCGAATTTTCGCTCTAGATGTTGAGACTGGTGACCTTGTTTGGCAAAAACAAATGGAAGCAGATATACGGTACTCTATTTCTGTTGTGAATGGGGTTTTATTTATGGGGTCAGACGACAACAAAATCTACGCACTTGATGCGGCAAATGGAAACGAGTTATGGAGTTACCAAACCGGTTTTTATGTAAGAACGCACCCTGCTATCGCTGGCGGAAAGGTTATTGTGGCCAGTCGTGATAAAAAGCTATATGCATTTGAACTTCAGGAGTAAATTTTTTTCTTGTTCTGGCACTCCGCGTGGCGCATGTATGCATACCGCTCCACCCTCAGCCGGGGAGTTCGCCAGAAAACCGATACTCAAACCAGGTCGCCCCCGACCCCATTTTGTTCAACCCCCACGCGACTCCAGCCCCGCGCCTCGGTAAGCCGGAGTCGCATTTCTTGACCTACATTTTGTTCAGTAAGAAATTTTATCGTTTATGTTGTTGACTAACTCTTCAATAGATGGTACGGGATATTCTGAATAATCCCATTGAGCTGTCTTGCCGCGAGCAAAGGTAGACCCATTGACACCATTGTTGCTTTTGGCCTTATTACATACTTTCTTATCGATTACTGTGCATAACGCTGTAGGTGTAGATTGACTATCTAGCAAGGTAACCAAATAGTATTTTTCATTAGAGGGCGATCCTTCTTTTCTAAATACAGCAAATTGTTCGGAAGACCTTATCCCCAACGAATCTTTATACCGCTGGAGATGTCTGGCACTAATAATATAAAGCAATCTGTGATACCTCCTATAAGCATTGACTCTATCCAACATTTCTCGATGTGGTATTTTTTGGCCTACAAGATCACTATCAGCTCTGGAAACTTCTTGACTCTTAGTCAAGTTCGTATCAGGTTCCCTCACCTTTGAGTATCTATCAATGTGAGATGGACTTCTTGTATCTCTAACGTCCATCCCATTAATAGTTTGATATAATCTTTGCCAATCCTTCTTCAATTGTTCTATTTGTTTAGTAAACTCCTCGACTTGTTCAGTCTTATTAATTAAACTTCTTACTTTATCATAATTTCCTTGCATCACTGCATTCTGCGTAACCTCCGTTAATACTGATTTTTCTTCATTAATTGCTTCTATCAACATACCAAACGCTGTAACTACTTGCTCACTCATGAAAAATCTCCTTATAAAAAATTAATCGATCAAAAAACAGATCTTTGGAAAAGTAAAAAAACCCACGAAAAATCGCGGATTCTTAATTAATTACAAGAGTCTTACTAACCCTCGAAGATTCTTTCTAATTTAAAAAAGAATCTAGAGTAATCATTCTTTTAAATTATTAGAGAGCGAAAAAATTATCTGCGACAAAATTGTCGCAGATAATTTTTTCATCGATTTTGGTATAGGGCTTCCAAAAACACCCTTTATGGGGTGGAAATCGCTCAAATTGAGCTAAAAATCAAGTGAGGCGTGTCAATACTCACCCCTTTTTCTTATACATCGAAGTATATCACAGAATCATTCTGGTTGTCAAGCATGTTCTCGAATTTAAATTCCGTCCCCAGTGGCCCCACCCAGCCCCGCCCGGAGCGCGGACTGGCGGCCTGCTGGCGGGGGCAGGCGCTCTTGGGGTGGCGGGGGCTGCTCCCTCGGCGGGGGGCAGGCGCTCTTGGGGTGGCGGGGGCTGCTCCCTCGGCGGGGGCGGGGTGGGTGGCAGGTTCGCGTTGTTTCTCTCATGGTATCACGTTTTGGGGATTTTGCTAGACGGCTGGCTGTCGCTGGGCGTCGGTTGGGGCGTGGGGGTGGCGTGGGGTGGGGGGTGGCTGAACCGCTGATCGCGCTGAGGAAAATGAGGCCGCTGATTTGGCACTTGATGGTCACGATGGTTTCGTTTGATGTTGTGGTGAGGTCGTTGGCTCCGGCAGTCAGCGTTTTCAAGGCTTTCAGCGGCATCAGCGGTTCGACGGGCCACAGCCACCCAACCCCGCCCGGAGCGCGGGCTGGCGGCTTGCTGGCGGGGGCCGGGGGTCTCGGCGGGGGCGGGGTAGATTGATGACGACCCCCACGTTGATGGGCTACCGCCACCCGCTCGGCGATGAACTCGCCGAGCTATCCAACAGCACCCCATCAATGGGGTTT
>CAZWZZ010000334.1:0-6769 GCA_964638395.1 uncultured Caldilineaceae bacterium | reverse complement strand
CTGGAGATTTTCGCCGAGGTGGCGCTGACCCGCTCCAAAGGAGAGGCCCGGCGTATGCTCCAACAGGGGGGCGTGTATGTCAACGATGAGCGGGTCGAGGAGATTGGGGCGGAATTGACGGTGGCGGATGTGGTCGATGGCGGGATTTTACTGCGGGCCGGTAAGAAGAAGTATCACCGGCTGGAGATCGAGGCGTAATGCGACAATGTCACATTCGCCCCCCTAGCCCCCCAGCGGGGGGAATTTCTGGCTTCGCTCCCCCCTTTGGGGGGCTGGGGGGGCTTTTCAGGGTCAGATTATGTTAATGTGACATTGTAGAAGTAATTAGCGGTAATGTCTGGGGGATTGCCGATACCGGGGGTATTTGCTCGAAAAATTGCTGTCATCGACAAGGATGCTATAATATCGTTAGATTTGTAGACACGGTTCACATTAGATTGACATCAGGCCATCCGTAAAACGTAAAGCGTAATGCTCGCTATATCGACAAATTTTTACGTTTTACGCCATACGTTTTACGGTGGTTGTTGTTCCAGTGTCAATCTAACCTCCCAAGTTTCTGAACCACGCCGATTTGTGTAAAGCTGTAGGAGGTCAGCATGGCTGAAAAACCCTGGCAAGAGGCCGTATCCGAAGTGTGGCAACTGTTCAAAGAGACGGATGCCAAATTCAAAGAGACGCAGGCTGAATTGGATCGGCGCTTCAAAGAGACCAACACGCAATTGCAAGAGACCGATCAGAAACTGAGACGGCTAGAAGGGTTGTTTGGCAACCAATGGGGCAAGTTGATCGAGACCCTGGTCAAATCCAACGCCCTCAAGCTCTTTCAAGCGTGGGGCTTGCCCCTCCATCAAACCTTTACCCGGGCCTCCAGCCAACTCAATGGCCGCTCGATGGAAGTTGATCTGCTGCTGGAAAACAGCGACATCGTCCTTGTGGTGGAGGTCAAAAGCGTCTTGACCGTGGCCGATGTCCGGGAGTTTCTGGTCGATTTAGGAGAATTTTTCGACTTTTTCCCCCGGTATAAACGCTACCAGGTGTATGGGGCGGTGGCCGGGTTAGACATCGCCGACGGAGCGGATCGGTACGCCTATCGGCAGGGGTTGTTTGTCCTCAGTTTCACCGGCGAGGGCGTCGTGCAGATCAAGAACGACCCCACCTTCCGCCCCAAAGATTTTGCCGCCCCCGCCTCGGAAACCGGTCACAACGACTGATAAGTCCGCTGTAGACAAAGTCTGAATCTGCCACTGTAACATTCCTGCCCATCCCGGGAGGTATCTGATGAAATTTGTCAATCCCAAGAATGATATAGCCTTCAAAAAAATCTTTGGCAGCCAGGACAAAACGAACATCCTCATCAGCTTCCTCAATGCTGTTCTGGGATTGACCGGCGACAAGGAAATCCGCACGGTCGAGTTGCTCAGTCCCTACCAAACGCCCAAGCTGGCCTCCCTCAAGAGTACCATCTTGGACATCAAAGCTACCGACAAACGAGACATCACTTACATCGTCGAGATGCAGATTGCCCACGTGGTCGGCATCAAGAAACGGTTTACCTACTACACGGCCAAAGCTTATGCCTCTCAAATCGAGCGGGGGGAGGAATACCCCAAGCTCAATCAGGTCATATTCATCGGTATTTTGGATTTCATTTTGTTTGAAGGGAACAACCGCTATCTCTCTCGGCATCAGATTATGGATATGGAAAACTGTGAGCAAACGTTCGAGGACCTCGAACTGACTTTCATCGAGCTACCGAAGTTCACCAAAGGAGCGGATGAAGTGGAGAGCCTGCTGGAAAAATGGGTCTACTTCATCAAACACGCCGAAGATTTGGAAGTGGTGCCGGCCCATGTAGCTGAGCCGGAGCTTGAGGCAGCCTATCACGTGGCGGAGCAGTTTGCCTGGTCGCCGGAGGATTTAGAGGCGTATGAATACCGGGGCATCCGCATCCAAGATCAGCGGGGGGCGCTCGCTTTTGCTCATCAACAAGGGCAACAAGAAGGTGAAGCTGTTGGTCTTGAAAAGGGGCGGGCCGCAGAGCGGATCGAAACGGCTCGTAAGATGAAAGCTAAAGGCTATGCTGCGACTGAAATTGCTGACTTGACGGGGTCTACCCCCTGCTGACATTGAGCGGTTGTCGTAGCCTGACGTCCGGTCTGGCGTTGAGCCACGGCCCCTGTTTCTTAGCGTAGCGCCCAACTTTGCCCCCCATCGCGGCTCTGGTATAGACCGTTGCCGGTGGCGGCGAAGACGATATCCGGGTTGGTGGGGTGGATAGTGATGGATTTGACGTAGTAAGGCTGGCCTGTCTCCGGGTTGCGGGGCAAATCTCCGCTGATGCTACTCCAGCTTTGGCCGCCGTCCCTACTTTTGAAGAGGCCTTTGGCCAGCCGGTTGTCTTCGAGGCCGGTTCCGGCGTAGATCACGTTGGGATTGCTGGGGGAGATGGCCAGAGCGTTGTAGGGAGAGTCGGCCCCGCCAAACACCAACCCGGCGCTGATGGTGTTGAAATCCCGCCCATTTTCCGTTTTGAGGATGGCCGCCTCGGCCGAGTTGACCCCGGTCAACAATGTGTCCGGTTGGGTGGGGTGGGCTACCAGACTGTAAGCCCCCTGGCCGACGTTATCCGGCAGTTGGCTAAAGGTGTTGCCCCCATCCGTCGATTTATAGATCGAGCCGGCCAACCCGGCCACGTAGAGGGTGGTGGGGTTGAAGGGATCGACGACAATGCTGTGTAGTTTGCCCACGCCCAGCCCCTCGCCATACCCCAGCGATGTCCAACGTTGCCCCCCATCGGTAGAGACCACCAAATTTTCGCCCGCTCCGGCATATAAAATATCGGGATCAGCCGGGTTGATGGTCAACACATTGACCGTCTGGTTGCCCTGCAATCCCTGGCTGTTGGCCGTCCAACTGTTGCCCCCATCGGTTGATTTGAGGACGGCGTTCCAGGTCGGGGCGTATAGCCGGGCCGGGTTGCTGGGGTCGATGACGAAGGCGGCCACGCCGTTGGCATCCAACCCCATTTTGGCCCACGGCCCCGCCCCGCCGCTGACGCTCTTGTAAATGCCATCCCCCTTGACCAGAGCATACACTTCCTGCGGGTTTTGGGGGTTGATGTCGATGTCGATGATTTCTACGGTCCCCAACGATTCGACGGTCGTTGCCGCCTCCAACGGGATCGGCGTTGGTCCGGTCGGGGTGGGAGAGGCGGCCGGCCTGCCGGCGATGGCGGTCGGCGTTACGGTGGCCGTGGCCGCGAGGCTGGCCGTGGCCGTTTGAGTTCCGGTGATCGCCGCCGTTGGTTCTTGGCGTGCGGCCCCCACCGCTTCGTCAGACGTGGTCGGTTCCTCAGGCTGCTGGTCGGCCTCAGCGGGGCTGCTCTGGAGCTGGGCTATGCTTTCTGCGGTGGTGTCGGGGGCTACGGCGGCTTCGGTCGTTGTGGCCGCAGCCGTGGTCGGCGTCGGGAGGTTAACCTCGGACGGGGCCGTTGCTGTCAGCCAAAAATAGGCGACAATGCCCACCCCCATGATGAACAGCAGGGCGATGATGACCCCTAACAATCGACGTTGTCCCTGGTTCTCTTTTGTCGAGGCTGGTGTCGAGGCTGGCGTCTGGGAGGCCCCCGCCTGGCGTTCAGCCGCAGCGGCGACAGGCGGCTGGGATTTCTTCCGTTTGGGAGCCATTCTAACCGGCTGAATATTGGTCAGATGAAAGCGAGTCGGCCCCACCACCAGAATGTCGCCCGGATTGAGGGGGTACCAGCCCGACCCCAACCGGTGATTGTTGAGAAATGTGCCGTTGGTGGTGTCGATGTCCATCACCAGACACGTCTGTCCGTCGGCCCGGACGTAGGTGTGGGAGAGGGAAACGCCGCTGTCATCAACGACAATGTCCGAGTCGGGGCTGCGTCCGATCAGGAGCGGTTCCGGCCCCAGAATATAGCCCAATCCGGTGGGATCGACCAGCCAGAAATTAGGATGATCGGCTTGATAAGCGGTTAAGTTGATCGTGTCTTGCGCTGAAGCAACCGGGGTCCAGGCCGGTGAGGGGCGGGGGGCCGTCGATGTCATCGATTTGAGGACATATTCCAACTCTTTCAACCAGACCGACACGCTCGGCGGGCGGTCGGCCGGTTTGGGCTGCATGGCCTGGGTGATCGCCTTGACGGTCAGATCGTTCAATGTGGGGGTCACCGACTGGGGCGGCTTCATCTTGACGTTGCTCAAGCTGTTGGGCGGCTCCAGGCCGGTGACGAGGCTGTAAAGCGTCGCCCCCAACGAATAGACATCAGAAACGGGGGTGACAGTGCGCCCACTAAAGCGTTCCGGGGCGACATAGCCGGAGCGGGCAGACTCCGGGTCGATCTGGATATTGCTCTCCCCCTGTTTGGCAATACCGAAGCCGACCAGAACAGGCTCCTGGTTGCCCGAAAATTTGATGTTGTGGGGGGTAATATCATTGTGAATAATCGGTGGGCTTTGCTGGTGGAGGTGGCTGACCGCTTTACAGATCCGCACCATCGTGTCCAGAGCTTGTTTCTCCGGCAGCGGGTTACCCTGTTCTTGGATCAAGTCCCAGACACTCTGGCTATCGACGAAATCAAGCACCAGATATTGGTGATTAGCCTGGCTAAAGTGATGAATCACCCAGGGTAAGGCGCGATGGCGCAGACCGGTTAAAATCAGCGCTTCCTGTTTGAATTGGTTCAGTTTTTGAGTGGTGTCGAGAGAATTTTCTTTGATGAGAACCGGCATCTTGAGATTGAGATCAAAGCCCCGGTATGTGGCTCGCGTGCCTGCGTGAGCCAGAAGCCGGTCAATACGATACCGTTTTTCGAGAATGGTGTCTTCGGCAAGGGTCACAATTTAACCGTCCAATAATGTGGGGGTGGTTATCTTAATGAAATTTCCAGAACTATTATACATCACCGGCCCCAAATCGTCTTTATGCCTATGGTACTTCTACAATGTCACATTCGCCCCCCTAGCCCCCCAGCGGGGGGAATTCCTGGCTTTGCTCCCCCCTTTGGGGGGCTGGGGGGGCTGTTCAGGGTCAAATTATGTTAATATGACATTGTCGAACTAATTACTGTTACAATATTGATTTTGTCAATGATCTTCGGACTCGTCATCCTCGTGGGCGGCGTGTTTCCCCTCCACATAAATAAACAAACTCAGGGCCGCGATAACGGCGGCGGTGGCCAGACCAAATCCAAGGATATTTGTCGTGCCGTGGGACTCCAGGGCCACGGTCACAAAGATAACCCCGATGACGGTCACGGACATACCGGCCAGACGGAGTTCAAGGTCATTCAGGCTGTGGGTTTGGAGCCATCTCGGTAGGGAGATGGAGGAGTCGACGAACAACTGGTAGAGACCAATGGCAATCATGTACAAGACGGTGGCCACCAGGACCGTATCGACCACTTCAATCAGTACGACCCGTAGCTCCACGTCGCCGGGGTCTACGGTTCCGGCTAATCGCTCCCAGACGGCGACAACCATTTCGAAAGTGCTGGTAATGAGCAGGGCCACGGAGCCGACAAATATGCCCAATACGGCCAGCAGGATGGCGTATCGGGTACTGCCCATTATCCGCCCCAATAGGTTGGGGGATTCGTTTGGATCGGTAGGGTTCATCCTGGTTTAATCCTTTTTACAAAATCAGTAGACCGCAGCACCCTTCGATACAACCTCATTCTTCGGTTTACTCAGGATGCGATTGCGGTCTGCTGAAAATTATTTTGATTGACTCCGGCGCATCACCAGCCAGGCCAGGCCAAGCGTCAGCACAATGACGGTTGCCTCGATAATGGCCCGGATTGCTAACCGGCGGCTGGGCGCGGGTAACGTTTCCTCGGCGGGCGGCTCACCCAACGCCACCACTTTTTCCTGGAGAGCCTGGGCAATGCGAGCGGGCGTACTTTCCCCTTGCCCTTGCCCGGCCAACTCCTGGGGCTGGCAGGGCTGGCCGAAGGTGATGGTAATTGGCACCGATTTGGGCCACCAATTGCCTCGGGGCAGGGCCTCTCGCGCTCCCTCGATATAGACCGGCACCACGGTTGTTGGAAAGGCCTCCAAGACCAGGCCGATGCCTTCCTGAAAGGGGAGCATCCCTTCGGTACGGGTGATATTGCCTTCGGGGAACCAGACTAAATTCTTTTGCCGCTTGAGGATAGCGGCGGACAGGGCCAGGTTTCTAAGGCCCGCCCCGCTGCGTTGATGCTCGATGGGCACGGCCTGAAAAATCCAACTGATGGAACGAACCATCCAGTTGGAGAAGAGCGTTTGAGTCGAGGCGGCCCAGTAGAATTGGCGGGTCAGGGGGTAGGGCAGCGTGGCCGCGATCATCGGCGCATCGAGGAAGCTGACGTGGTTGGGGGCCAGGATGTAGTTGCCCTCCTGGGGTAAATTCTCCAGCCCGTAGGCCGTCAGGCGGAAATAAAGGCGGGCTACCAGGCGCAGTGGGAAAAAGATCAACGCGCCCAGTGTCTCGAAGAAAACATTTCGCGGCGTCAGCCACTTCTTTTGCTCAGGCGTTAGCAACGCATCGGGATCTTCGAGCGGGTTGCCCTGGGCGACTATCCCAGCTTCGGCGGCGGCCTGCACCTCCTGCAACAAATCACGGACCGTGGTCACCCGCCCGATGGCCTCGTCGCTCAATTCGACGCCGGTTAACTCGCTCAGTTCCAGAGTCAAGGTCAACCATTCCATCGAGTCGATGCCCAGGTCGAGCTGGGGGCTGCTGTCCGGCGTCAAGCGCC
>CAZWZZ010000333.1:0-6778 GCA_964638395.1 uncultured Caldilineaceae bacterium | reverse complement strand
GGCACTGGTTCAGTTCAATGGGAAAACAAGTAGTTGGGGGTAACTTGGCTTGATTTTCGCCCAAAAATTGCTTCACAGTCACTTATCTTGGGACGTTTGAGCCTAGATTGTACAAATCCCACTCAACTGAACCAGTGCCGAAGTTGCCAGAGCGTCAAAAAAATACCGATGAGCAGACCGGGCAACAACCATCTGTACCGTTTGGCCCACCCCATCCTATTGGTTCTCAGCCCGCAACGCCGCTGCTTCTTCTAAAAAGCTCCTGTCCCAGCGAAATTCCGGTTTAATAAGCTATTCGCCAAAATTGTCTACCGTCACCGCTCCAGAGCGCGGGCCAGCTTTTGTCGCAAATTATCGGCCATGCGCTGATCTTTGGGCACATAAGCATCGACGCCGTAATCATACCCCTCGGCCACCGACGTCAGGTCGTAGCGGGCGGTCAGGATAACCTTCCGCAGGTGAGGATATTTCTGGCCGATGCGCTCCAGCAGCTTGAAGCCGGCCCGCTCATCCCCGGCCATATTGAGATCGACGATGATGGCCTCGAACGGCTTGTGGGCCAACCGGGTCAGGGCCGCACCGATGCCGTCCACAATATCAACAACGTAATCCTCTCGCAAAATATGGCTGATGGTCAGTCGCATATTTTTGTCATCATCAACCACCAAGACCGACGGCTTATGTTTGGTTTGCAGCAGGGTGATAAAGTCGCGGGCCGAGGCCGGGCGCTCGACCGGATTTTTGGCCAGCCCCCGACGTAAAGCGTGAACGATGGTCTCGGCCAACGCTGGGTTCAACTGGGCCGGATCGACCGGCTCGCTCAACATCGGCGGTAGCTCGCCGGTGAAGAGTTGATAGGCCAGGGCGCTCAGGGAGTAGATGTCGCTGGCCGGGGTCACTTCCCTGGCCGTGCCGATGAACTGTTCCGGGGCGATGTAGCCCCGCGTGCCCAGCACCGTGCTACTGATCGTCAACGATTCGTCGGCGAAGGGGTATTTGACCAGCCCAAAATCGGTCAGGACCACCCGCCGGGGGCTGTCAGCGTGATCCAGCAAAACGTTGTCCGGCTTGATGTCCCGATGGATCAACCCCTGGCTGTGGGCGTGATCCAGAGCCGTGGCCAACTGCTCCAAAATGACCAACACCTGCCTGGTTGATAGGCCGTCGGGTTGGCTTCGCAGATAGTCCCGCAGCGAGCCGCCGGGCAGGTACTCCATGACCAGGTAGATTTCGCCATCGGCCTGGCCGAAATCATAGATGGTGATGATGTTGGGGTGTCTGTCCAAGCGGGTCAGCGCCTTAGCTTCTCGCTCAAAACGTTTGACCTGCTCGCTCTCCAGGACGGTGTGGGGCAACAGCACTTTGAGGGCCACCGTCTGACCGTTCTGGCGATCTTCGGCCAAATAAACGGTGGCAAAACCACCGCGTCCCAATTCCTGTTGGATATGGTAGTGGGCAATTTGAATCATGGGTCCTCTCTATCGTTATCGGCCAATCGGCCAATGGGTTGATAGTAGATTAACGGATTGAAGTCACTGTCTGTTAATCTGTTAGTTATCCGTTATCCGGGGCCGACACGGACATTATAGCTTCAATATATCCAAATTGCTCGACTCGAATCTGGCAAATCCAAGCCAAAACGGGAATTTGGCAATATCCTTTGAGCGGAAATTGGCTCTCCTGAGCCTACAACATCACCGGAATCTGAATGACAAAACTACTCCCCCGCCCGACCTCGCTCTTGACGGAGATTTCGCCGCCCATTTTGTGGATCACTTGCAGACAGTAGGAGAGACCGATGCCCGTCCCGCCGGCCCCGGCGTGGGTCGTGTAAAAGGGGGTCCAAATCTCTTTGAGCTTGGCGGCGGGAATACCTACCCCGTTGTCGCTGACCCGAATTTCAGCAAACGTCTCTTTTTTCACCAACCGCCCCTCCAGGCGGAGACAGGCGGCCTCCACCCCTTGCATGGCCTGCCGGGCGTTGAGGAACAGGTTCCGAAAGACCTCTTCCAGGGCCAGGCGGTCTACATAAACCGGCGGCAGGCTGGCCGGAACCGCCTGCCAAACCCGGATGCCGGTCGCTTCGAGGTCGAGGTCTTTCAGCACATTTTGGATGACCTCGACCAGAGAGACCTCGATTCGATCAAAGGGGCGAGCCACGCCCATAATGCCCTCCTTGGCCTCCAAAATCAAGCGGGCGTTCTCCTCGATGATTTCCAGCCCGGCCAGACAGTCGGCGCGGCTGATGTCATCAACCGCCGGATTTTGGAGCAGGGGGGCGGCCACCGCCTTGAGTTTTTGCACCCAGTAGAGCATCGGCGCGGTCTGGTTGGCCACCCAATGGAGCGATTGGCCGGTCGCTTCCGCCATGCTGCGGATGGTCTCAATCTCCAGCAATTTCTGGGCCGTCTCTTTCTGCTGCTCGAACAGGTTGGCATTTTCCAGGGCGCTGGCCACCTGCGCGGCGAAGGCTTCGGTTAGTTCCGCCTGCTCCTGCGTAAATTGATGGGAGCGACGGCTATCGACGCTGATGATGCCCAGTAGCTTGCCTTTGAAAAGGAGAGGCACGCCCAGCCAGGAGCGAATGTCGCCGGTCAGCGGCGTCTCGAAATCGAAAGGGGTGTGGTGGGTATCGGCCAGGATGAGGGAGCGGCCCGTCTCGATAATGATGGCGTTAGGGGTGTTGCCGTGGCGCGGAAAACGTTGTCCGATGACCTGGCTCGTCTCCAGATAGCCACGATACTGCACGATTTCCAGAGAGTCGGCCCGCATCAGTTGGATCGAGGCCCCATCGTAATCGATCACCAGTTTCAGCTCGGCCAGAATGGTGTCCATAATCTCATCCAGATGCAGGGTCGAGCTGACGTGCTGGGCCACCTTACGCAAAAATTCGTTATGCCTGGCCCGCTTCTGCTCACTCTCGAACAGTGTGGCATTTTTGATGGCGATGGCGGCGTGTTCGGCCAACATTTCGAGCGTGGCCTGTTGCCGGTCGGCCAGCGGGTGGTAATCCTGGAAGGCGGAAAATTCGGTGGAGACGGTGAAGACGCCGGTGATTAGCTCGTTCTCCCGAAGGGGGACTAACAACAGGCTGGCTGTTTTGGGGCCGTAAAGCTCGTAGATGACGGAGGCGTTGGGCGCGAGGGACACTTCGGGGATACGAACCGTCTGCGCCTGCTCGACGGCCAGCCCCGGAATGCTGTCGTTGACCGGCAGCCTACGACCAATCTCCTCGTGCCGGTTGGACATCACCACCCGTAGGTTACGCCCATCGTTTTCAAGAAGCAACACGGCCCCATTCCTGGCCTCGGTTAGGGCCAGCCCCTTTTCCAGGATTAGGTGTAACGTCTCCTCCAGGTTCAGTTCGGCGCTGATGATGGCCTGGTCGATGTCACGCAGAGCCTCCAGATGGCGGCGGTCCTCCTCGGTGCGCTCATACAGTTGGGCGTTGTAGATGGCTGTGGCCAGTTGGTCGGCCATAATCTGGAGCGTCTGGATGTCTTCCGGGGTGAAGGCGGCTTTTTGGCGGCTCTGGACATCAAGCGCCCCAATGATGCCGCTCCGGTTACGGAGGGGCAGGGCCATCTCCGAGCGGGCGTCGGGCAGGTCGGGATGCTGGAAGCGGATGGCCTCCTGGCCAACATCCAGGGCGATGCGAGCCTCGCCCCGACTGGTGGCATAGCCAACCATTGAGTTGCTGCCCACCTCCAGTTGGTGTCCCTTGGTCAGTAGCTTCCGCCCCCCCGGCCCGGAGGCGGCCCTGAGCTTGGCCACAGGCCAGCGTTGCCCGTCATCCTCCACCGTCTCGATCAGAAAAATCCCGGCGTAATAGAGCGCAAATTTATCGTGGATCAGCTCGACCGTTTCGGCCAGCAGTTGATCGACTTTCAAGATGGAGATGATGTTGGCCCCGACTTGGGCCGTGGCCGCCGAATGTTTGGCTCGGCGGGCGGCCTGCTCCATCAATAGCCGGTTTTTATCAGCCACCCCTTTGGTTTGTTGATGCAGCCGGGCGTTGTGGATGACAAAGGCCAGTTGATCGACCAGGGCTTGCAAGGTGCCGACATCTTCATCCGAAAAATTTTCCTCGGTGAAATAGTCGCTCGCCTCGCTCTGGATGGTAATCGCTCCGATCAGCGAACCGTAGGCCGTCAGGGGCAGGGCAATGGAGGAACGGGTGTCCGGCAGGAATTTACTACGGGCGATGACTTCGTTCTTAGGGCGGGCCGGATCGAGGCTGGGCGGCTCGATGTGGCGGATGATGATGCGCTCTTCATCAACGTGGAGGGAGATGCGGGGCCGGCCGTGTTGGGTCGTCCAGCCGATCATCGTCGAACTGCCGACCGGCAAGCGTCGTCCCTCGGCCAGCATGGCCCGGACCTGGTCGGGCTGTTTGCCCGCCGCCACCCGCAGCCGTGCCCAGCGCGTCTCGTCGGCGTCGGCAGGGTCATCGACCAGATACAGCCCCACGTAGTAGAAGCCGAAGTTGAGACGGATACTTTCGACCATCTTTTCCAACAGGCGGTCGAGGTGGTCGAACGTGGGCATGGTTTGGCTGATGACCCTGGCTCTGGCATCGAGCAGTTGCGCCCGCCGCCGGGTGGCCCGGAGATGGCGGAACTGTTGGATGAGGATGACCACAAAATAAGCCGCCGTTTCCAGCAGACTGAGGTCCTCCGCCGAGAATTGGTCGGGCTGTTGATCGACGATTTCCAGCGCCCCAACAACTTGTTGCCGGAGGGTGAGAGGCACGCAGGCCAGGGAGCGGGTGCGGTAGGTGGATTGGCGGTCGGCCAGGGGCGAAAAAATGGGGCCACCATCCGGGGCCAGCGTGGTCCGCACATCGGCCACGAGGCGGGGTTGGCCCTGCTCGATGACCCAGCCGACGATGCCTTCGCCCCGCCTCAGCCGCAGCCCGCTCAACCGCCCGTCGGTGGCGGTCGAGGAGCCGGCTCTATAGGTGATAAATTTGTCGGTTGGGGGGCCGCTGACCAAAAAGATAGAGGCTTCGCCCCGCTTGAAGAGTTGCTGGGTGCGGAGGGCAATATGGTGCAGCAGCCGTTGTTCATCCTGCAAAAATTCCGGGGCCAGGAGATCGAAGAAAGTGTCGGCGATGTTTTTGAAGGCATCCGGGGCCTGGCTGAGATTGTGAGATGTCCACATAGGCGGTTCCACGATGATGGTATCAAAGCGGGGATTAGGGGAGGGGGAGATTTTTCAATTTAAAATTTTTAATCTCCAAATCTCCCCATCCCCGCTAAGTTGGGCCTCATTTAGCTAGATTAGGGCGTTGCTGCCTCCATAAACTTAAACCGAATCTCTTCGATGCGCTGCCGGTTGGCCCCCATGTCGGATTGGCCCAGGCGGGCCGCGGCCCGGACGTGGATGACCCCGGCGGTTTCGTCGAAGTAAAATTCGTTGTCATCGACGAAGCCAAAGCCGGGGGTGCGGGTTTCGGCATAGACGTAATCGGGCAGCTCGGCGACGATGGTCAGGCGGGGCATAGCGGTCAAGATGTCCATCAGCCGCGCTTTGGCCTCGGCGGTCGAGCCGCTGTAAGAAATCGGGGCGATTTGATGCTCCGGGTCGGTGGCCTGGGAGGAGACACAGTTGGGCGTCTCCGGGCAGGGGGCCAATTGTCCCTCTTTGACGCCGAGATTTTCGGGCGGGCTGCTGACCATCTGCACCAGCACGCGACTGGCCAGCCAGCCGCCCAGTCCCAGGCCGATGACCAATCCGGCCACAACGAGCGGTTTTTTGCGTATGAATGTTATCATCGGTAAAGAAATCCTCCAATATAGGCAATAGTAATCTAATCAAACTTATGAAATGTCACTCGCCACGAATAGTGGCCCCGGCAGACGCTATTGCTGTTGCGGGCCACTTCGCAAACATCGACCCGCCCCTCGCAGTAGCCGTTGGCGGCCAGCACCTCGGCGGGGATCAGTTCATCGTGGGCGGTAAAGTTGAAGCTCTCCTCGCTGGTGTAGGGCGTCCCGTCGATGTGTCGTTTGGCGGTCAGGGTCATACTGTTCATCCACAGGGTAATCTCCGTGCGGCCCGGCCCGTGGCTGCCGGAGGCCACTTCAACGTTGTTGAAGGTATCGCCGATAACCACGCCATCCATCGGTTTCCCCGGCGGTGGTCCCTCTAAGACGGTGATATAGATGCTGTGGTTGCCGACGCAGCCGCCATTCTCCCAGATCGGAACCATCGCCTGATAGGTCACGCAGAAATCTTTGCCACAGCGTAACTGCTCTTCTATCTCCGCCGGTGTCTCCGGTGCGGCCTCAGCTTCGGCGGTTACTTCCTCGGCTTGCTCGGCGGCCTGAGCGACGGCCGCCGGATCAGGCGTCGGCGTGGGCGGGGCCTCGACAATGGCAATTTCCCCCTCACCTCCATCAAACGTCACCAAATCGGCAAAGACCCAACCGATCGCTTCGGGATTGGCTTCATTGACTTCATTGGCTTCATTGGCTTCATTGGCCAGACTGACCTGCCACCAGCTATCATCCTCGTTCCGCCCGGTAACCACGGCCTCTTGGCCCGGCTCAAATTGGCCGATTACCCCATAATTTGTGCCTGGCCCGGAGCGAATGTTGAGATTAGGGCCCTCTTCATTCACCCGGACCACCGGTTCCGGTTCCGGGGTTGGGGTATCGGTTGGTTCGGGGGAGGGGGTGGCGGTGGGAACCGGGGTGTTTGTCTCGGTCGGTTCCGGCTCCGACGTGGGGGTGAAGGTGGGTTGGTTCTGGGCTACCTCGGCTTCGGCGGTGGC
>CAZWZZ010000332.1:0-6782 GCA_964638395.1 uncultured Caldilineaceae bacterium | reverse complement strand
TATCCGAGATTCGCCTTAGTCTCGTGGGCTCGGATATGTGTATAAGAGACTGCCCTCTATGTAGGGGGGGCTTTCGCCTCAATCGGCGGGCAGAGCCGATACAACATCGCCGCTCTGGACGCCGTCACCGGTCTAGCCACCCCCTGGAGTCCCAATGCCAATGGTTTGGTCGGTACCCTGGCGATCAGCGGCAGTACGATCTATGCTGCAGGGGACTTTATCTGGATCGGCGGAGAGAGCCGAAACAACATCGCTGCTCTGGACGCCACCACCGGCACCGCCACCCCCTGGAACCCCAATCCCAATAATTGGGTCTCTACCCTGGCGGTCAGCGGCAGTACGGTCTATGCCGGGGGGAGCTTCACCGAGATCGGCGGGGAGAGCCGAAATCGGATCGCCGCCCTAGATGCCGCCACCGGCACGGCTACCCCCTGGAACCCCAATGCTAATGACTGGGTCGGTACCCTGGCCATCAGCGGCAGTACGGTCTATGCTGGGGGACGTTTCACTACGATCGGCGGGGAGAGCCGCAACCGCATCGCCGCCCTGAATGTTACCACCGGTATGGCCACCCTCTGGAACCCCGATGCCAATTGGGGGGTCTCTACCCTGACGGTCAGCGGCAGTACCGTCTATGCGGGGGGGTGGTTCGACTCAATCGGCGGGCAGAGCCGCAACAATATCGCCGCCCTGGAGGCCGCCACCGGCACCGCCACCTCCTGGAACCCCGATGCCAATAGTACGGTCGAAACCCTGGCGATTAGCAGCAACACCCTCTATGTTGGAGGGGATTTTACCGGGATCGGTGGGCTAGGCCGTCCAAGCTTAGCTGCCTTTGCTATTCTCCACCCAGAGATCCGGGTGAGCGGGCAGGGGCAGGAGATTGTCGATGGCGATACCAAACCCTCCAACAGCAACGGCACCGATTTTGGCAACGCCCTCGCCAACAGCGGCACGGTCACCCGCACCTTCACCATTTCCAACAGCGGGTCTATCACCTTGACTCTGGGAACAGTGGCCATCAGTGGCCCCCACGCCGGCGATTTTAGCGTCAGCCAGCAGCCCACCAGCCCGGTGGTCAGTGGCGGCAGCACGACTTTCCAGATCACCTTCAGCCCTTCGGCTACGGGCACGCGCACCGCCGAGGTCAGCCTGCCCAACAACGATGATGGGGAGAATCCCTATAATTTTGTCATCCAGGGCACGGGCACAGCGGTCGAGGAGGTCGGGCAGAGGGTATACCTGCCGCTCATCACCAAATCGTAATCAAGACAGACCCAATCCATCCAATTTTTAACTGGTCACGGCGTAGTCGGTTTATGTTTGCCGCGTCGTTGGCGATGTTGAGACCCGGTTGCAGCCATTCTTGCCCAACCGCCGCCGTCGTGCTAACATTTCAGCTATGGACGATCAACCCGCTTCCAAAACGCTGCGTGACAAATTGCTTGGCTATTATGCGGTGCCGCACGAGTTGCTGCACATTGTGGCCTACCTGCTGATTGGCAAGCCCTACCCATTATAAGCCATTCCCCCAATTTGTCTACTGTAAAGTTTGGTGGAGGGGGTGTGGTTGGTGGGGCGGGAGTTGACACATCTCCCCAAAACCAATATGCTACTAATTCATAAAGGTTTGCTTTGCCTTTCTACCTCAAGTATAATCAGGTCATAGCATAAGAGGATAAACAATGGGTTCCAATATTACCTTGCCCCGCCAACTTTATAAACGGTTGACGCTCAAAAGTCAGCAACTCGAACGTACCCCCGATGAAGTCGTGGTGGATTTGGTGCAGCAATATTTACAAACGGCCGATGATCGCTGGCAAACCGAATTTCGGGCTTTGCTGAATCGGGTTCATACCAAAACCGCCCCCTACGCTTCCGAGGAGATCGAAGCCGACATCACGGCGGCGGCGGCTGAAAGCAAGAAATTGCGCCATGCCCGTCGTTCTACTTGATACGAATGTTTGGGTTTCGGCATTTATCAACCCCCATGGCTTCCCCGCTCGCTTAATCAAGGCTTGGAGTGCCGGTCAATTCGAAGTCGTCGTCTCTATTCCTCTCCTTGAAGAAATTGCCGACGTTTTGACCCGACCCCGTATCCAAACCAAATATGGTCTCTCTACCGAGACTATTGAACAATTCCTAGAGCTACTCCAAGAAAAGGCTATTCACGTTACCCCAACGGGTAATCTTCATCTCTGTCGTGACCCGGACGACGATATGATCTTGGAAACGGCCATTCAAGGAGGCGCTCAATATATAGTCAGTCGTGACGATGATCTCAAAGATGATACTGACCTCATCACCCACATGAAATCTCACAATCTGGAAATACTCAGTGTGCAACATTTTTTTGATCGGTTAAATCAAGGAGATTTATAATCATCACGAATGTTTAGGCGCAGTTTGACAAAAGGTAAATGATGAGTACCGAAATCACCCTAACCCTGCCCGATGATCTCTACCAACAGGCGCAACAGTGGGCCGACTTAACTCAGCGCGATCTGTCGGAGGTGTTGAAGGATGCTTTGTCGTTGGTGTTGACGCCGCTGCCCGTCACCCCTCACCTGGAGAAGCCGGTGGCCGATCTGGCGGATGATGAGGTTTTGACCCTGTCCCAAATGAAGATGGAGACTGGCCAGGGGCAACGGCTCACTGATTTATTGGCCAAACAGCGTGAAGGGGTGTTGAGCAGCCATGAGGAGCCGGAGTTGTTGGCCTTGATGCAACAGTACCGTCAGATGTGGGTCCGCCAATCGGAAGCGTTGGCTGAAGCAGTGCGGCGTGGGTTGCGCCAACCGTCGTCGCCCTTAATTTAAACAATTTGATTGCCGTCACTGTCCGCCGAAATTGGATCAAGGCCGGTTGGCATCCTCCGGAAGATTGATTGCCACGATAAGCAGATGAGCGAGCTACAGATTCAAAAATATCAAGTCAAAACAGCAGAAGGTCAAACCGTACAGTTGGAGTATGATGAAGCGGCGGATATGCTGGAAATCTTTTTCGCCACAGGGCCGGCCAGCGGCGCTATTGAGTTGGCCGATCCGCTTATTTTGCGATTTGATCGAGAGTCAGGCCAAGCCTTGAGCCTGAGTATCCTGACGTTTTCCAAGATTACGCAAGTGACGGAGCTTGGCCCGCGCAGTTTCCGGCTCAATGGCCTCGAATCTTTGCCTGCCGCTTTACGGGAGAGCGTAGTTCGGATGATTACCTCCCCGCCCGTTAGCCATTTCCTCAAGATTACCGCCGACCCCCAAGCCTGGGCGGTCGAAAGAGCCTATATCCAAGACCTCCTCGCTCAGGGGCCTGTCAGCGGCGGGCGCACCTGGCAGCGGGAGGCGCTTTATGATTAGCGAGGATTTCAGCCCCGGCTCGGTCATTGAGGGCGTGCGTTTTGTCAATCCCTTCGCCGAGGCGTTCCGGGTTGAGGCGTGGGTCTGAAAATAAATCGGTTCGACGAACTGGTCATGGCGCTCCGGCGTCGTGATCCAATTCGGACGCTTTGTGTCCACGGGTGGGGAGGCTGGAGTGTTCGGGAGTGCGCCCCCGCCGGATGATTTTGAACCCGGAACGAACTTATGCAATAAGACCAAGAGACAGCGACCTGTTGACAAGGCCCTCAGTTCTGTGATATGCTTAACAGTGTTAAGAGCTTACCCCAAAAAGTTGCAGAATTGCAGAATTGCAGACGGGGTCCCCTTTTATGGGGCGTTATAGCGAAGTAATCCAAAAGTTACTGACTGACTGAATTACTGACACCCCCCCCTTTTAGCGGTTCCCCTATTTTTCAAGGAGGTATGGTATGATCTTGAGAGCCATCACCAGCGCCACCGGCTATTGAGGCCCTAAAAAAGCGCGTTTGTCCTATGTTGCGCTGCTTATAGCCAGCCCGGTGTGAGGGTATAGCCGGGAAATCCCCGGCTATAGGCCCCGTGATCCATTATCGCTTGATCGCGCCGCTCTGTTAAAGCTATTAATAGAGTCGGATAGATAGCCTCTTTTTAAAAAAACCGAAAAATTTTGTTTATCATGCATGCGCGTGTGAGCGTGTACACGCATGCGGGAATTTTCTTTGAAAATAGCCTGTTTTGAGCCGCTCTTTTAAAAGGGGACCCCTTCAGTAATTCAGTCAGTCAGTAACTTTGAGAAAAAGGGGACCCCGTCTGCAATTCTGCAATCTGCAACCTTTTATTTGCCGACAGGGAGATATAGGAGGGCAGGGTCGTGGAATAGCTGAGGCCGTTGACTTGGGCTAATTCCAAAACTCCGGCGTCTCGTGATCCCGCCCGGACGCGCTGTGGCCACGGGTGGGGAGGCTGGAGCCAGGTAAAATGATAGCCCACGGATGATACGGGTTGAACGGATTTTCACTGATTTTGCTTTTGTTTGATCGGTGGTCATCCGTCTGATCCGTTCGAGCCGTGGGCTATTTTTGGGTGCGGCTTCGCTGCCTTATGGTTCAAATGCAACATTGTCCAGATAATTTACCGTTGACCCAAATTCGATGTATAATAGTGATGTATAAAATACCGTCGGGGAACGTGACAATGGTTACGAAAATACGCAAGCAAATCTACATCGAGCCTCACCAAGATATCCGCCTCAAACAGTTAGCCCAGGAGCTGGGTCTCAGCGAGGCTGAACTTATCCGTCAGGCCATCGAGCAGCAAACGCAACGCCTCTTTAAGCCCCGCCCTGATCCCCAGGCCTGGGAGCAGGAAAGAGCCTATATCCAAGACCTCCTCGCTCAGGGGCCTGTCAGCGGTGGGCGTACCTGGCAGCGGGAGGCGCTTTATGACCGGTAGTGTCTTGACGCAGTTTGGAGTGTTTCGTTATTAAGGGTGATGGTTGGGATTATCTATGGCCAAACCTTCGGTAGAGGCGGCACGATTTAGTTGCTCATCAGCAGAGAGGAAAGTCAGAGAGGGATAACCCCGAATCGCTCCCAACTTCATCAACATAATACTTGACGACCGCGCTGGTATCAAGGTAGTAATGGCTCATACGCGGTCCTCACGTGCCTCGATAATGATTTCTGAAAGCGGACGCTGCCCTTTCAGTTTCTTAGCCAGCTCTGTCCGCTCGGTATCTGATATATCCGGTAAATCACCCTCAACCGGTTCATATTCATACAACAATCCATCTTCGCGCAAAGCTTGAATAGCCAGTTCCCGCTCCTGCCTTAATACAACCGTTTTTGGTCTCAAGATAATGTGTTGCTCGGTTTGAACGATTTCAATCTCGCCCCAATCTTGAAGCGCATTGCGGGGGATTAAGAGACCTTGCGAGGTGATTTGTATTTCAAGGGTTGTCGTCATCGTACCACTCCTTTTGCTTTTAAGAAATCACTATCTTTTCCGCCTTAATTCATAATGCTGAAATTCTCAAAGCCATAGATATGGATATTATATTTTCATCGTGCTGTATAACAAAAAAAGGTTAATGCGGTAGATGCAAGATAAAGAATTACCCCGCCCCCAGCATCACCTCAGGTGGCTTCACCCCGCCAACCGCCGCCGTCATGCTAACATTTTAACTGTGGACGATCAACCCGCTCCCAAAACGCTGCGTGACAAATTGCTCGGCTATTATGCGTGCCGCACGAGTTGCTGCACGTCGTGGCCTACTGGCTGATTGGCAAGCCATAGCCATTATAAGCCATTCTCCAAATTTGTCTACTGCAAGCGTTAGTGGAGGGGGAGTGGCTGGCGGGGCAGAAGTTGACACATCTCCCCAAACCGAATATGCTATCAGAACCATTTCCCAAGATAGACAGGAGCAGCCTGATGGAATATGCCACCGAAAATATAACCGCAGAAGAGCTTGAAACTCGGCTGACAGAGCGGGTTCGGGCTGGTGATACCCGGCACTTTGTGGCCCTGGTCGAGGCCACCGATTGGACTACGCAGCAACCGGAGGCGTTGACCACAGCGATTGACCTGGCTCTCCATCTGGATATGAGCCGGCTGGCTGTCAAGCTGGCCGAGATGGGCGGGCGTTTGTTTCCCGACCACGAACGGGTGCAACAGGCGGCCAGGGTATTGGCTGCTCCGGCCAAGACGCGGATAAGCAAACGGAGGCCGATTAAGGGAAAACGGGCATCAATGGATTGGTTTCAAAAACACGCTACTGAATACCGAGGGCAGTGGGTCGCTGTCCGCGATGGTCAGTTGGTGCAATCGGCTCAGTCGTTTGAGACACTCATAGAGACCATTGGCCGCGACAATGATCTACTAGACACAATCATAACCCGGGTGTTGTAAATGGCTCGCTTTAGTCAATGGCTCGTATCCGGTGAATTTGCGTCTGGGGTTATCTATTATCAAGATAGCTATCCAGGTCAAGAACAATCAGCGCGGATAGTTTTTCCAATTGTCGTGGCGCAGACAGTCCCCCTGCTGACTATCATTGATACAGGGGCGCCGTGGTGTATTCTCGATCCCACGATGATGAGCGACCTCGGCTTAATTCGAGAAGAGAACTATCTATCTGAAACGACGATTGTGATAAGAGGCATCTATTATCAGGGTCGATTACAGAGAACCGACATCACGCTCCCAGCCGATGAAGGAGAAAACCTGGATATTGAGGCAACCGTTTTTGTCCCTAGGTTAGCCCCTGATGAAAGCTGGGTCCATCCTAACTTCATAGGGTTGGATGGTCTCCTCAACCGGATTCGCTTTGCGGTTGATCCCGCTGAGAATGCCTTTTATTTTGGTCCTTTGGGCTGAAATTCTAACAGCGAACGGGGTAAATGATGAGTACCGAAATCACCCTAACCC
>CAZWZZ010000331.1:4996-6803 GCA_964638395.1 uncultured Caldilineaceae bacterium | reverse complement strand
TCTAAGGAGTGGCGAAAACTTCGTGACAGTAACTAAATCCTGTAAATCTTGTCAAACTCTTTTTATGTAGAGTTCACAAGTTAGGTATGGAAACCACTGAGTTAGCCTGAATAGTTACAACTTTTGGCAAAAAGGAGACCCACCGTGCCCCTTCATCGAATATTTTTTGTCCCGTTCAGCCTGATGGCCTGCCTGTTACCCCTTCTGCTGGGGTTAACCACACCGGTCACGGCGCAAATTGGGCCGACGAGCAGCTCCGACGAGAGCGCCCTTACTATTGACGCCGTAGCGACTCAATCGGTTCCCGCAATAATCACCCCAACAGCCACATTGACACACACCGCGCCAACAGTCGAGAGCGACAGACCGGCCTACATCAAAGGTCTCTATATGACCTACCACGCCGTCGGCCACGACGAACTGCGGAATCACGCCCTTGATCTCATCGACCAGACCGAGTTGAACGCTCTCGTTCTCGACATCAAAGGGGATTTGGGCGTCATCACCTATAAAAGTGATGTTATCACCGCTACGGCCATTGGCGCAAATGAGGCCCCTATGATTGCTGATTGGGAGGCTTTTATGGCGGAGATGGCCGAGCGAGACATCTACACCATCGCCCGCATCGTCGTTTTCAAGGATAATTACCTGGCCCGCGCTCACCCGGAGTGGGCCGTCAAGGATGGCGCGGGCAACCTGTGGTTCGATGGCGAGAATTTGCCCTGGCTGGAGCCGTTCCACGAGGAGGTGTGGGATTATAACATCGCTCTGGCCGTGGAGGCCGCCCGGCGAGGCTTCGATGAAGTGCAGTTCGACTACATTCGCTTTCCGACGGATGGTTACATCGGCAACATCGTCTACTCCCAGCCCGCCGACAGGCCGGAGGCCCGCACCCAGGCCATCACCGGCTTACTGGCCAAAGCTGACGCCGCCCTCGCGCCCTATCCCACCAAATTGTCCGCCGATGTCTTCGGTTACACCACCTGGTACGAGGGAGATTTTCAGATCGGCCAGGATTTGACGCTGATGGCCCCCTACCTGGATGTCATCTCGCCGATGCTCTACCCCTCGACCTACGGCTACGGCTTGCCGGGCCTGCCGGAATATAGTTTCGCCGTGGCCCATCCCTATCAAATCGTCTACCAGAGTATGTTGCGAGGCATGAGCCGGGTCAAAGCGACCAACCCCGATATCATCGTCCGGCCCTGGATTCAAGATTTCCCCGATTATGCCTTTGATGGCCGCATCTACAGCCCCCAAGAAATTCGGGCGCAGATGTTCGCCGCTTACGACAGCGGTGGCGGTGGCTGGCTGCTGTGGGACCCCCGCGTGCGCTACACCCGCGAGGCGCTGGTCACGAGCGACACGCTTTACCCCCCGAATGAGCAGGGGGACATTCTGGTGCTGCGCTACGGAGCGTTTGCAGAAGCCGATGCGCCGGGCGTCCGCAGTCTGGCCGGGCTGCGGCAAGATTTGGAGCGACTGCGGGCCGCCGGGTATTACCCTGTTAATCTGCGGGATGTGGCCACCGGCCCGGCCCACTTTCGAGAGGATACCGGGCAACTCAGCCAGGCCGGCTGGACGCCGCTCCAAAGTGAGGCGATGATGGCAAGCCGCCTCAACCAGGTTCCGGCCGGCAAACGGCCCATCGTTCTCACCTTCGACGGCTCCCACATCAGCCACTACCGCCTGTTGGCCGATGGTCAACTCGACCCCAACTCGGCCCTCGGCGTGCTGGCCGATTTTCACCGGGAGCATCCCGCCGATTGGCCGTTGCGGGCTACCTTTTTCGTCCAGCCGCAGGCGG
>CAZWZZ010000331.1:2973-4896 GCA_964638395.1 uncultured Caldilineaceae bacterium | reverse complement strand
GCGGTCTCCCGGATCGACGCCACGGCCCGGCGCGTGACCGATTGGCTCAATTTTTACGACCGCCATCCTGAACGGTATTACGTCGCCGCCGGGCACATTCCGGCTGTCGAGCCGTTGACGATCACCGAAATCGAAAATAGGCACAGATAATACCTTAAAAATTGTTTTGCTCAAAAATCCTGTTTTTGCCCTTTGTCAACCCGTTCTGCCCTCTCCCAGAAAAAAGTCCCCCTATATCTAGGGGGACTCTCAGATTATGTCTACTAAATATCTGACGATCAACCTAGTCTTCGAGCATCAATCTCGATCACCAAATTTTTGACATAAGACTCCCCAATTTGCAAATAGTATGTTATACTTTACATATTAACTTTACATATTATAATAGAGGCAGGGAGTACCTTCAATGGCGGTTAAAAAACAGTCCAAAACTCGATACGTGTTGATTTTGGGACTACTTTTTTGCTTGGGATTAGTGACGGCGTGCCAGAATGATGGGGATGAATCGACAGGCCCGGCGGCGTTAGAGACACGCCTTTTGGTGGATGCGCCGAATGGGCCATTGCCGAGTGGCCGGCCGGTGACGGTGCGCTCTCTGACGCGGGACCCGCAGGCGGTGTCCCACGTCGAACTGTATGCCGTGGAGGTTCCTTCCGGCGAGCAGGATGTTTTGCTGCGTTCAGATGCGGCCCCCTTTGCCCAGACCTCCTTCACGGTGTCACAAACGTTCACGCCGGTGGAGGCCGGTTATTATGTTATCAAGGTTATAGGCTACAACATGCAGGGCAATCAAGCTGAGTCGAATTTTATCGGTTTTGATGTCGAGTAATCATCAACACGCGGTGAGCGCTTGGATACGGAGAGTGGAGCAATGAAAAACTTACCTAAGAGAATCAGATTATTACCTACGCTCATTTTGGTGGCTGTGATAAGTATCGTGGGCATCAGTGCTTGCAACAATATCCTGGGTATTGGCGGCGGTGAGGAAGAAGTCCCACCGGGGCCAACGACCTTTGATATTCTGGCCCCACCCAGCGATGTTACGGCCCTGGCCGGGAGTCCCATCCAAATTCAGAGCGCCCACCAGAACAGCGACAGCATCTCTCGGGTAGAATTGTACGTCAAGCGGGATGATGAGGCGGATGAGCAACTCGTCCGCTCCGACTCGTTGGCAGATAGCGTGGCCGTACAGCAGTGGATTCCCCGAGAGCCTGGTTTATACACCATCCGGGTGCGCGGTGTCCGGGCCGGGGATGCCGCCCCATCGGAGTACATCCGCCAGATTCGGGTGATCGATAATTTGACCTCCGGGGTGGCCATTGCCGAAGCGGGCCAACCGCCCGTCCAAATCGAACCGACGGTAGTCGTGGCCACGCCTGCCCCGGTCCAAACGCCGGAAGCAGCCGGTTCCGACGCCGGAGCGGCTTTTGTGGTGGAAGCGGCTGTGGTCGCGGCCCCAACAGCAACGCCCATTCCGCGCTATCCGCCACCGCCGCCCGCGCCGGGTGTGCCCTGGGGACCGACGCAGGCCGAACTGCCCCCCTTCCACCCCCCCGTGTGTGATGCCGCTGAGTTTATCGCCGTCTATCAGCCGGCTCGTAACTTGCGGGTCAGCGCAGTCCAACCGGATGACGTGGCCGCCAGAGCTGCGGCCGGCACGACCATTCACCGGGCCTGGCGTTTGCGTAACATCGGAACCTGCACTTGGGGACCGGGCTATGAGTTGGCTTTCTACGGCGGGCGAGCGATGGGGTCCGGCGGAGTCGCTTTCGAGTCCAGCTATCCCGCCGACGTGGCCCGACGCAATGCATTGATCGACAACAGCCGCCTGATTGTGCCGGAAGGGAAACCGAACCAGACGGCGATTCTGGAAGTGCTGTTGAATGTGCCCACGGTGCCCGGTATTCATCAAAGCTACTGGCG
>CAZWZZ010000331.1:0-2873 GCA_964638395.1 uncultured Caldilineaceae bacterium | reverse complement strand
GTCGATATCGACGTATTACCGCCGGATGAAGAACGTTTCGAACTGGACATTATTCTGGCCAGCATGGCCCAGGTCAGTACGTCCGACGCCGCGGCCTCCTTCTCCGGGGAGGTTAAGGCCGGCACCACCCGCATCGAGTGGGAGCATTTCAGTGACGACGCCGATCAATTCTTCTTGATCGCCAGAGGTCAACGCAGCACCGCCGAAGAGTATTGCGTGCCCCTCACCGATTACTGCTATCCTATTTTTAGTGATTGGCGTGAGAATGGTGAAATCGTTTTAGAGTTGGATGGCCAGGGGGGACAGGCCAACACGGCCACGGTGGCCAACGTAGAGCAGCGGCTCTGTCCCGACTCGTTCGATCCTGATCAAGACGACTACCGCCTCATCTACCAAATGCGGGCCTTCGCCGATGGTCGCCCGGCAGAACCGGAGTTCAGCAACACGGTTGAGGTTTTCTGTGATCCAAGTGCCTCGCAACTGCCGCGAGAGCTGCGCTAACAAACAGTGTGTAGTGACGGCTAAAGCCGTCACTACGAACTCAAGCTATTTTTCTGGGAAAACTATAGAACCAAAGGGATGCCTCAAAAAAGGCATCCCTTTTTATATCCAACCGATCCCCAAGACATTTGGTTGACAACGTCGTAAAACGTAAGGCGCAAAACGTAATAATTTTGGTAACTGTTCAGCGGCCTTCCCAAACGAACGTTTTTAGCGGGGATTTGGGGATGAGGGGATAAATTTTTAGATGAAATCCCCAAATCCCCAAATCCCCGCTATGACATCGTTGTTTTTAGGACAACGGCTGAATAGACTGATTTTGACAAAATAACCGCTTACGTTTCACGTTTTGCGTTTCACGGGGTGACGTTGCTCAACCCGGCGGGTAAAAAAGTGTCAACTTATTCTCAACCGTCCCACCGATAATTACCGCAAAACCTGATACGTGCCTGACGAGGGGCCGGTGTTGAACGGGCGGCGGATTTCGATATTCAGACCGGTCACGTTGCGACACTCGTTGCTGCCGAGGGGGATGGAGCGGCCATCGACGACCAGGGTGGGGTAATGGGTGAAATTGGGCAGGTCGCTCAAATCATCGGTGCAGACGCGGACGTCGGACGTGCGGTTGATGGGGATCAGGAAGTTAGTCACGTTGCCGCTCAAACGCCACGTTTCTACCGGGTTGGGTGTGGAGGAACCGCTGCCCCGGTCGGCCAGTTCGACCCTGGCCGCTCGCAGCCCGCTGTTCGCCAGAGCCGTGATTTCCAGCTCCAGATGATAGCTGTACAGATTGTTGTCAACCAATTCGTTGAGGTTGGTAATTTTGACCGTCTCGAACTGGCCCAGAGCGAAGGCGTTGGTGCTGGTCGGCTGGGCCAACGTGGTGCAACGGGCCTGGCCGTGGTCACACCGCTTGAGACGAACCTGCACCGCGCCCTGATTGTCAAAATCTTCGCCGAAGATAGTCAGCCCGGTCAGGGCGCTGCGATCCGGCAGGGCCAGGGGAGCTACAAAGAGGTTGTTGGTGCGGGCTTGGCCCCCGGCGATCAATAATTGCCGGGCCATATTTTTACTGTAGGGTGTACTCCGGTCGAGCGGCTCGAAGACCAGGCCGGAGACGCTTACATAGGTGGTCACGCCGGGCGTGGTCACCTGCGGGGCCGGCGCAGCGGTGGCGACGCTGAAAACCAGCATCGAGCCGACGATTAGCGCCAGGGTGAAAACGCTGGACAGCAACGCTGTCAAAATCAGGTTACCTCTATTCATTGCTTCCTCCAAGGACTTTGACAAGATTTACAGATTACCATTTACCAATTACCACGCCAGACTGCCCAAGTTATTACATTCCCGTTCCTTAAAACGATGATCGGTGGTAACCTATTACGCCCTACTCATACCGAGCGAAGATGTTGCGATACGCCTCCGACTCTTTGAGCAGCGTGTCGTGGGTTCCGATCATGGCCACGCGCCCTTTACGCAGAACTACGATCAAATCGGCCCAGCGGATCTGGGATAGGCGGTGGGTGATGAGCAGGGTGGTACGCCCTTCCGCCGCTTTTTCGATGGCCCGCTGAATTTTATCCTCGGTGGCGCTGTCGATGGCGCTGGTGGAGTCATCCAGGATGAGGATGCGGGGATTGGTCAGGAAAGCCCGAGAGAGGGCGATCCGCTGTCGCTGCCCGCCGGAGAGAGTCACGCCCCGCTCGCCAACGAGGGCGTCGTAGCCATCCTTGAAACTCATAATGAAGTCGTGGGCCTGGGCTGCTTTGGCCGCCTCGATGATCTCCTCACGGGTGGCCTGGGGACAGCCAAACGCAATATTCTCGGCAATCGTCCGGGAAAAGAGATAGATGTCCTGCTCGATGATCGAGATTTGTTGGCGCAGGGCTTCCAAATTCCACTGCCGGACATCGACACCGCCGATATTCAGGTGGCCGGCGCTGACATCATAGGTGCGGTTGATAAGTTTGGCCACGCTGCTTTTCCCGGCCCCCGTCTGGCCAACGATGGCCACCGTCTGGCCCGGCGCGACGCTAAAGCTGATATCCGCCAACACCGGGCTTGAGCCGTTGTAGCTGAAAGCGACCTCGTCAAAACGGATGCTGCCATCCATCGGCTGGTCGTAGCCGCCGATATTTTGGTCCAGGTCTGTCTCGGAATTGATGATCTCCAGGATACGTTTGGCGCTGGAGAGTCCGGTAGAAACGTTGACGTAGGCAAACTGGGCCACGAAGGTTGGAAACTGGAACAGCAGCAACATCCCGTTGAAGGCCACGACATCCCCCACGCCGATTTGCCCGCCCTGAAACAGTAATAAGCTGTGGAACAGCCCGGCGGCCTGGAGCAAGCCCAGCAGCAGCAGCGGATAAAAC
>CAZWZZ010000330.1:0-6826 GCA_964638395.1 uncultured Caldilineaceae bacterium | reverse complement strand
CGGAAAATTATTTCCGGGCGGGCAAGGTGGGCTGAGTCAAGGTCGGATTGACAGAGCATTTGTCTAATGTGACATTGTCGAAATAATTACGACAAAACTTCAAAAAGGTTAATCCATGCCCAACCTATCAGATAAACGGGCCAAGTTGCGGCGCATGAAGCGAATGGCGACGGCGCTGCTCTGTTTTTTTACGGTCCTTTTCATTATTACCTCCATTTACGAACAACAGTATGCCTGGGTCGGCTTCGTGCGGGCCATGTCAGAAGCGGCTATGATCGGGGCTATCGCCGATTGGTTCGCAGTGACGGCCCTGTTCCGTTACCCGCTGGGCCTGAAAATTCCCCATACGGCCATCATTCCCACCCGCAAGGACAGTATCGCGAGAGATTTCGCCCGCTTTGTGCAGACCAATTTTCTGTCCGGGGGGGTGGTCATCGACAAACTGCGGTCGATGGATGTGGCTCGCAATGTGGCCCGCTGGCTGAGTCAGCCGGAAAATAGCCAGGCAGTGGCCAATTATCTGGCTGTGGGCGTGGTCGCTCTGGTGCAAGTTATCAAAGATGAGGATATTCAGGACATCATCGAGGGTAACGTCGCCGAGCGGATTCACGCCACCCACTTCGCCCCGATTATGGGCAATGTTTTGTCATTGGTGCTGTCGGGGGAACGGCGGCACAAGCTCCTGCAAGGCACGGTTAAATTTGGGGCACATTTTCTGGAGGAGAACCGAGAGGCCATCAAGCAGCGCATTTCGGAAGAGACGCCCTGGTGGCTGCCCAAAAATGTGGATAATATGATCTATCAGAAAATTGTCGATGCGATGGGCCGAACCCTGAACGAAGTCAGCCAGGACCCCAACCACCCCCTGCACGACAGTTTCGACACGATGATTTCCAACGTGATCGAGGATCTGAAAAATTCGCCGGAGGTGACGGCTAAGGAGAGCAGTTTGAAAGAGGACCTGCTGGCCGACCCGGCGGTGCAGGAATTTTCGGCCTCTTTATGGCGGGACATCAAGCAGTCGATGGTCGAGCGCAGTACCAACCCGGAAACCTACACCCTGACCCCGATCCAGCAGGGGATGGTCAGGCTAAGTGGGGCTATTCTGGACGACCCGGCCATGCAGGCCAAGATCAATCATTGGGTGGAAGAGGGGGCGTCCTATTTGATCGCGGCGTATGGGCACGAAGTTGAGCAACTGATAGCCCAGACGATCAGCCGGTGGGACGCGGAGGAAGCCTCGCGTAAGTTTGAGGATCACGTCGGCAGAGATTTGCAATTTATCCGCATCAACGGCACGCTCGTCGGGGGGATGGTCGGGCTGGTCATTCATACCCTGTCGGTGTTGCTTATTGGTTGAGTCAACCACACAACCAATAAAAAAGGCGAGACACGTCAGGAGCGGCGTGTGTCTCGCCTTTTTTTGATATTTTAGACCTAACAGGTATCGTGGTCGAAATGTTAGAAGGCGTGGTTGGGGAGGGCGTAGGCGTGGAGAAGCTCTAGTCGAAGGCCCGTCAGGTCTGAAAACACGAGATAAGTTTGTCTTCGGAAGCCCTGGATCACGCCTGGGTTACAATGAATGATTTCAATAAATAAACCAACAAGGTGATCGCCGGACTTCCGAAGTTACGAGAGAGAGATGAAACGTGTTTGATAACTAACTGACCATAGAATACAGCATAAGGAATTTTTCGTGAAGCGTAGAATCTGCGGATATTTGAAGCGGAGGGAAGGTGTGGAAACTACGGAGAGTACGGAAACATTCCGTAGAAACTACGGAACTTATATACCCAAACCACAAGAACATGAGCCAGCACCCCTCGATACGACCTCGTTACACTCGGTCTACTCGGGATGCTCAGAAACTTTGTCACATTCCCTGAAATCCCGCCATCGCTCGGCCACAAAATCACCCAATTCACGCCGAAAGCGGGCTTCGCTGAAACGCTCGGCGTTGGCCCGAATGAGAGCCGGCTCAAAAGACATCGGCTCGATCTGCTCGATAGCCGCGCAGAGGGCCTCGACCGACTGCTCCCAGAAAAAGAGGCCAGTCAGGCCGTGGATGACCGTATCCAGCGCCCCGCCCCTGGCAAAAGCGATGACCGGTCGCCCGGCGGCCTGGGCCTCGACCGGGGCGATACCGAAATCCTCGAAGCCGGGGAAGAGAAAGGCCCGGCAGTTGGCCATCAACTCGACCACCTCCGCCCAGGGCAGCCGTCCCCTAAATTCGACCGTTGGCCCGGCCAGCGCCTCTAACTGCGCCCGATCCCGGCCCTCCCCCACGACAATCAACCGCCGCTTGAGCCGGTTGGCCGCCTGCACCGCCAGATCGATCCGCTTGTAGGGGATCAGCCGGGAGACGATGAGGTAATAATTGCCGGGCGCTTGACCGGCCGGTAAGGGCCGGAAGCGCTCTGTGTTGACCGGCGGGTAGATAATGACCGACTCCCGCCCGTAAAATTTTTTGATGCGAGCCTGAATCTCTCTGGAGATGGCGATGAAGTGATCGACGCCTTGGGCCGCCGCAAAGTCCCACCGGCGTAGATAGCGGATCAGGGGGTCAATGGCCAGCCCCAGCCAGTGACCAAAACCCTCTCGTTGGGCATAGCCGCCATAATCCCAGACGTAGCGGGTCGGGGCCAGGCAGTAGCAGATGTGCAGTTGGCGGGGCGTGTGGCGCAGGCCGTGGATAAAGCCGCTTTTGTTGGATAGGATGACATCGTAGCCGCTAAAATCGAGGCTACGAACGGCGGCGGGGTAGAGGGGCAGGTAGGGCTGGTGATGGTGGTGGATGGCCGGGGCGCGGTTGAGCCAGGTGGGACGGATGTTCCACTGCCGGTAGCTATCGGGCATCAAATCCGGGCCGTAGATGGTGGTGAAAAGGGGCGCGTCCGGGTACATAGCCACCATCTGCTCCAGCACATTCTCTGCGCCGCCTATCTGGTTTAGCCAATCGTGGGCCAGGGCAATTTTCAAGAGGACCTCCTCGGTTGATTTTTGACCGGCCCATTATAGGAGGGGCGGGGACAGGGGGCAAAGACCAGGCTTGTAAACGCGGTGGGCTGGCTATTACCCCAAATTCCTGATACAATATTAACCAATCGAATGGAAGTCGTTATCACAGTGCAAACAAAGCCTTATCAGGTTCGTAGTAACGGCTTCAGCCGTCTTTAAACCAGGTTCGTAGTAACGGCTTCAGCCGTCTTTAAACCGCTAAAGCGGTTACTACGAACCTCACGGAACTTATTTTCCACAGAATTATGCCGTTCACACGCTTGCTAATCGGAGAGACCATCAATGCCCCTCAAAAAATCAACACCATCTATTTCAGTACAAAACATCAGCCGCCGCACATTTTTGGGTCTATCGGGCGGGGCGGCTCTGTACTATTTTACACGGGGCTGGCCTCCCACTGCTGCGGCAGCGGATCGCCTGGCGCAGTGGGAACCGGATACCGTAGACTCCGTAGAGTGGCGCTACGTGGCCGGACGGATCACCGATGGGGACGAAGATTATGGCTTCGTGGTTTCCCTCTCGACGCTCCGCATACTTGGCTCGCTCGAATATCAACTGCTGGTGCAGCGCAAAAGCTTCAACGAAGACTCGACCTTCGCCGAAAAGGTGTATGAGAATGGCACCCTCACCTATGACTCTGCGACGGCGACCTACACCTTCGAGATTGGCCAAGCGCCAAACACAGAAACTCTGGCGACGTGGCAGTGGGATGAAACGGAGGGGGTTTACAGGCTGACGGTGAACACCACTGAACTGACCTTGACGGACATCGTTCTCCGCCCGCAAGGATCGTTGATCGCCGAGGGCGGGGATGGGGATATTCGGGTTGGGCGCGTCAACGGGGTTTTGGTGGGTTCGGACTACCACGCCGATTGGACGACAATCGAAATCGGAGACGTGGAGAAGGGCGTGGCCCGCCTGGATATGCAGGGCTTGCGGCCCATCTTCACCGACACAGCAGAAGATCAAGAGTATGCCCACCATTGGTTCGCCATCGCGGCCACGCTGGAGAGCGGCCAAAAGGTGTGGGTCTCGGCCTGGCGCATCGAGCATTTCGACTCCCCCTTCTGGGTGGTGACCATCGCCAGCGGCAGCGGCCAGAGCTGGCAGATCGAGCAGGCGGTGAGTGAAGAGAGCGGGGTAGACCCGCTCCAGGTTGAGGTTTTGGCCTGGCAACCGGTTCCGTTCGCCACCGACTCCCGGATCACCGGCAGTCGGTGGCGGGTGGTGGCCTCGAATGGTGTGACGAATATCCTCAATGTGGAAATCGGTGTGCCGCCGGGCCAATTTATCGAGGGTAAACCCATCAGCGGCATCGGCGGCCCGTCGCAGATGCAGGAGGCCATCGGCACTGACGTCAGCGGCACCATATTGGGCGAACCGATCAGCAGCGTCTCGCTGGTCGTGGCCGAGTCGACGGCTGATGTTGCCGGAACCTTGATCTTCCTGCCGCTGGTGACAAAATAAGCCGGTGGGGATCAGGATACCTCAAAAGAGTGAGCCAGAATAGGACAAAACAGTTATTTTGCCCGGTACAGGGCTATGCTAGAATCAAAAGTCAGTAGACCTATCATTGACGATCAACACCAACGACTTAAAACCAACAACTTCTTCGACATCGACTAGACGACAAAGAGACAATAATGGCCCGCCGTACCCGAACCGGACGCTGGGACTGGCTGACGATGCCGGTTACTGTTCGCAAAGAGACACCTGCCTGGGTCAAGAGCCACCTCTACCGGCTCTCCCATACGACCGCCAACGGCTTCCTCTCCCCCAAAAAATCAGCCCAATTCCGGGAAACCACCGGCCTGGATGATGTGACCTGGCGGGTTTACTACCATCGCCGGCCCACGAAAAAAGTACAGTCGATCACAGAGTGTGTCAGTGATGCTCAGGGATACGTGGTGCTGATGCACGGCTGGACCGGCAGCCACGGCATCTGGGAAGATATTCCGGCCCTGATCTGCGAGGCCAACCCCCGCCTGGTCTGTTTTGTGCCGGATGTCAACGGCTTTGGCGGCTCTCCCTTCATCGTGGCCGACCCGCCGCCGCTGGAACAGTGCGGTCCCCGGGGGGCGATGAGCGCCACGGAAGCCTGGCTCAACCTGCTCCAGATTCACCGGCCCGGCCCCCAACGGCAGATTTTCACCTTCGTCGGCCATTCGATGAGCGGCGCGGCCCTGTTCCACAAATCGAACAGCGGTTGGGAAGAAACCCGCTACAGTTTGCTGACCCTGGCCCCGGCCCTGCTCCACAAAGATTCGGTCAAACAAGCGATTTATAAGACGTTGGGGCTGGGCATTGGCACGGGGTTGCAATACAACCTTTTGGATCGGTTCAAGGAGAAGATGGCCGGGCCGGTCATGGAAATCTTGGCCTCCAACGCCAGCCGGGCCGTCAAGAAGGAACATCGCAAAGTCTTCAAACAGGCCGCCAAAGGGACGATTGCCCAGACCTTTTACGCCCTCGGCCTGGCTGAGGAAACGCCCCCTCAGCGGGATTGGGAGAATTTATACGTGATGTTGGGCCACGATGACCGGCTGGTGGCCCTCAGTCCGACGTTGAATTTGTTGGCCGATATGGGGTTAAAGAGTTGTAATCTCCAGGTGATGCTGGGGGATCATTACTTTTTCTCGATCAGCCAGCAGTCCCGGCGGTTGCACGGCCCGAACCGGGATGAGGTGGTGCGCCACGTCCTGCGGCTGCACGAGGTGGGGCGCAGTCGTTAGGCGAGAGGTAACTGTTCAGGCTAAAAAGTCATCATTTATCATTACCTGAGCTATGACCAGCGCACCCTTTACGTCAACACAGGTAGTCATTGCAGAGCCATTTGACTTTCCCCCTGACCCGGCGCATAATCCTGGACACTGTTCCTTTTCGTCCACCAATACAGATAACTGCGGAGTATTATTACCATGCGGTCACTCGAATTACCCGAAACCATTCGTCAAGCGTGGGGGCCGGATATCGCCCAGGAATTCACGGCTTGGCTGGCCGAGCAGTTTAGCGCCGCCGGGGTCTCGCCCACCATTCAGATTTCAGCCTTTGTGGCCCGCCAAAAAGTCAACGTCCTGGTCTCCAGGCGAGTCAGCAATCTGCTGTTGGCCGGGGAACCGACTCTCATCCCGGCGACCGATCCAGACCAGGCCCCAACCTCCCCGCCTGCCTGGGTCTGGCGCGTCCCCGTCGAACTGACTTTCCCCTCCCACGGACGGGTAGGCTCTGTCGGTGAGATCGAGGTGGATGCTCAATATGGCGAGGTGCGTTACACGGATGACCTTCTGGCTCGAATGACGGCTGAAGCTGACCGTCTGGCCGCCGCTGTTCTCACTGCGGCCACATGAGCGACATTCTACCCGTCCCCCACTTTCGGCAATCTGCGGAAGGGTACTGTCTTCCGGCCTGTGCCCGGATGGTTCTCAGCTATCTGGGCCTTGATCACAGCGAGGCCGAAATCAGCCGGAATTCTGGGAACCAAACCATTTGGAACCCCTATTTTTGCTATCCAACGTTTGGCGCATAGTAACCTCCGGGTAATTTTTCAGGAGTGGTCTGTATCAGAACTGTTAACCAGACTGGCCGCCGGACAGCCGATGATTGTTTCGGTGCGAACCGGTTTTCTGGATTATTACTATCAGGCAGATTTTGCCCATGCGTTGGTGGTTGTGGGAGCTATTCAAAATGACCGCTTTTGGGTGCTTGATCCCTTTCAAACCACCGGGCCGCTGCCCGTCTCCTGGGATGGCTTGTTAGCGGCCTGGTCGGAATTCGATTATCAGGGTGCGGTTTTGTTACTGGCAGAAGA
>CAZWZZ010000329.1:3225-6829 GCA_964638395.1 uncultured Caldilineaceae bacterium | reverse complement strand
CGAGCCATAATTTCAACCCCGCCCCAGCCCGCCCCGATTCGGGGCGGGAGATAATTCTTCCCCTCGACCAGGGGATTGAGGGGGTATTTTTAGTAGACCGCCATCGTATCCTGAGTAAACCGAGGAACGAGGTTGTATCGAAGCCGCGTCCTGAGCTTGTCGAAGGGGGTGCTGCGGTCTACTGATTTTCAAAGGAGATCAACCATGCCTGTTGCTGATGACCAAACCTTGCGTGACCTGTTGGCCCATGCCCGTGTCATCGCCGTGGTCGGCCATTCCGATAAATCTACCCGCACCAGCTACCGCATCGCCGCCTACCTGCGGGAGCAGGGCTACACCGTCTACCCGGTCAATCCCACCGTCGAGCGCATCGACGACCAGCCCAGCTACCCCACCCTGGCCGACGTGCCGGAGCCGGTTGATATTGTCAACGTCTTTCGTCGTTCCAAGTTTCTGCCAAAAATTTTCGAGGCGGCCATCGCGGCGGAAGCCAACGCCATCTGGACGCAGTTGGACGTTATTCCGCCCGATGATACCCTGGTGGATAGGGCTGAAAATGCCGGGTTGTCGGTCGTTGTTGATCGCTGCATCCTGGTCGATCATAAGCGCTTGTTTGGGGAGGAGGCATCCTCATGACGCAGCCTATTGCCCTGGTCACCGGGGCCAATCGGGGGATCGGTTTTGAAGTCTGTCGTCAGTTGGGGCAGAAAGGGTTGACCGTCATTTTGAGCGGTCGGGATGAAGCCAAAGCTACTGCCGCTGCGGAAACGTTGCGCTCCGAGGGGCTAGATATTCACGTCCGGCAACTCGATGTGGCCGATGACGCCAGCATCGAAGCCATCCCCGCTTACCTGCGGGATACCTTCGGGCGATTGGATGTGTTGGTCAACAACGCAGCCATTCTCTACGATACGTGGCAAAAGGCCGTCGATGTTGATTTGGCGGTCGTGCGGCAAGTCCTGGACACCAACAGCCTGGGGGCCTGGCGGCTGGCCCAGGTTTGTATCCCGCTGATGCGACAGAACGGCTACGGGCGCATCGTCAACGTCTCCAGCGGGGCAGGGTCGCTGGCGGAGATGGGCGGCGGGACGCCGGCCTACAGCGTGTCTAAGGCAGCCTTGAACGCCATCACCCGGTTGTTAGCCGGGGAATTGGGGGGCAGCGGCATTTTGGTCAACAGCGTCTGCCCCGGCTGGGTGGCCACCGATATGGGCGGCGCGGGCGGACGACCGATCCCCGACGGCGCTCGCGGTATCGTCTGGGCCGCAACCCTGCCGGATGATGGTCCGACCGGCGGCTTCTTCCGGGATGGAGAGGCTATTGCCTGGTAGCCCGGCATGCCCCACGCTCTCAAAAGGCCGATGATGCCCCTCAATACTGTGGAAAATAAGTTTCGTGCGGTTTGTAGTAACCGCTTTAGCGGTCTAAAGACGGCTGAAGCCGTTACTACGAACCGGTCTAAAAACGGCTGAAGTCGTTACTATGAACCTGTTAAGACTTTCTTTACGCTGTGCTAAGCTCCAATTCAAACAAATGGCTGATCCAAAATGAGGACTTGCCGCTGCTTGTCAGGGTTCCGGTCATCTGCTACAATTCTGGCCATCGAGGCCGCTCATTTCGAGGGCTACTCTGAGGGACGACCAATCTCTGGAAAAGGATGTCAAAAACGATATGGATTACCAACAAATTTACGATCTGGAAGCAACCTACAACTCCGGCGGCGTGGGCCGGCGACCGGTGGCCCTGGTGCGGGCGGAGGGCGCTCGGCTGTGGGACAGCGCGGGCAACGAGTATATCGACTGTGCCGCCGCGCAGGGCTGGGCCAACATCGGCCACTGCCACCCCACAGTAACAAAGGTGCTGCAAGAGCAAGCGGCCACGCTGGTCGCTTCGCAGGAGTCCTCTTACAACGATCAGCGGGCGCTGTGGATGGCAGCAATGGCCGGGGTGTTGGAAAAAAGCCTCGGCTGGTCAGGCTGCATCCTTCACCCCTCCAACTCCGGCACGGAGGCCAACGAAGCGGCCATCAAACTGGCCCGCTACCTGACCAAACGTCAGGGCATTGTGGCCGCCATGCGCGGCTTCCACGGACGCACACTCGGCTCGTTGAGCGCCACCTGGAACAAAAAATATAGCAAACCGTTTGAGCCGCTCGTGCCCGGCTTTAGCCACATCCCCTACGACAACATCGAAGCCGCCGAGGAAGCCATCGGCGATAACACCGCCGCCGTCATCATTGAGTTGGTGCAGGGGGAAGGGGGCGTCTTCCCCGGCTCCCCGGACTATTTCCGGGCGCTGCGGGAGCTATGCACCGAGCGGGGGGCGCTGCTCATCATCGACGAAATCCAGACGGGCGTGGGGCGCACCGGGCGCTGGCTGGCCTGCGAGCATTACGACCTGTCGCCGGATGTGGTTACGCTGGGCAAATCCATCGGCGGCGGGCTGCCGTTGGGCGTCACCGCCTGGCGCAAAGAGATTGGTTCTTTCAAATCGGGGCTGCACGGCAGCACCTTCGGCGGCAATCCCCTCGTCTGCGCCACCAGCCGGGCCACCATCGAGGTCATGGCCGAGGAGCAACTTGTGCAGCGGAGCGATCAACTGGGCGAGTGGCTGAGGGGTGAACTGAACGCCCTCGATGCCGACGCAATCCGCGAGGTGCGCGGCCTGGGGCTGATGATTGGCGTGGAGTTGAAGGGCAAAGTGACGCCGGTCTTGCAGCAGTTGATGAAGAAAGGCATCTGGGCCTTACCGGCCGGGTTGAACGTCCTGCGCCTGCTGCCGCCGCTGGTCATCGAGGAGCGTGATTTGGAACGAGTGGTGGCCGCCATTCGTGAGGTGGTGGAGTGAAATTCTTAGGCCTCTGCAAGAAAATAATTATCCAAACCTTCGTAAAGCGTAAAACGAAAAACGTAAATTCTTTGGCCTCCAAGCAGGCTTTACGTTTCCCGTTTTACGTTTTAGGAGGCTCCAATTCGACTGATTTAAAAGGTGGCACTGCCTTAACGAACCCAGCGTGAAAGGAGAAATCTATGTCCGTTACACCTGTTGATCTGGCCTCGACCCAGGCGTGGCCCGCTCAGGGAGCGTGGACCTACGACGATTATGTGCGGTTGCCTGATGATGGCCGCCGGTATGAAATTATCGAGGGAGAGCTGTACGTGACCAACGCGCCCAGTTTTGACCACCAGTTTGTTGTTTCCCAACTCAATCGGAAGATGGGAAATTTTGTCGAGGAGAGAAATTTGGGGGTGGTTTTACCGGCCCCCTTCGAAGTGCATCTCTCCGAAACCACCCGCCCGGTGCAGCCGGATGTGATTTTTATCAAGGCGGACAAACGTCCTCCTGCGGGGAGCCAGGTTTTTGCCGGCGTGCCCGATTTGATTGTCGAGGTTCTTTCGCCGAGCAGCGTGCGAACTGACCGCTATGTTAAATTTGATGCTTATGAAAAGGCGGGCGTGCCCGAATATTGGATCGCCAACCCCAAAACGCGCTCGGTGGAAGTCTACACCCGCTCCGGCCAGGAGTATGCACTATTGGGCGAATTTACCGAGAAGGAGGTGATTCTGTCGAAGATGTTAGAGGGAGTCGATATCGTCACCGCTTC
>CAZWZZ010000329.1:0-3125 GCA_964638395.1 uncultured Caldilineaceae bacterium | reverse complement strand
AGAAGGAGGTGATTCTGTCGAAGATGTTAGAGGGAGTCGATATCGTCACCGCTTCCTTGTTTGCCTCTACCACTTGACCGATTTCAGCAGATCCCCTCCAGCCGGGCCAACGCCTCCTTCAACCGGGGCGTGTCGGCCACCAGCGAAATCCGCGCCCAGCCCGCGCCGTTGCGCCCGTAAAAATCGCCGGGGGTGATCGAAACGTGGGCTTTCTCCAACACAAGCGTTTGGTACGCCTGCGAGCTGTACCCCGCCGGCACGCGAAACCAGATGTACAGTCCCCCCTGCGGATGGGTCGTCTCCAAGCCCATCTTTTTTAACGTGGCCAGACACAAATCCCGTCGCTCCTGATATTTGGCGTTGCGCGGCTCCAGCCAGCGTTGGTCGCCGAGCAGGGCATCGACGGCCATATCCTGAACCGGCACGGCCATCCCGGAATCGACCTGGGTTTTGATCTTGGCCAACGCCCGGACCGCCACCGGGCAGCCGACGGCCATACCCACCCGCCAGCCGGCCAGACTGTAGGTTTTGGAGAGGGAGTTGAACTCGATGGCCACCGCTTTGGCCCCCGGCACTTCCAGGACGCTGGGGGCGCGGTAGCCGTCGTAGGTCACATCGGCGTAGGGCGCATCGTGACATAACAGAATGTCGTAGCGATGGCAAAACTCCACCGCCTCCGCAAAAAAGTCTAGGGTGGCCACGCCGCCGGTGGGGTTGTTGGGATAATTGAGCCACAACATCCGGGCGGCCTGGGCCGTTTCCGGCGGGATGCGGTCAAAATCGGGCAGCCAGCCCCGCTCCGGCAGCAGATCGAACGTCTCGCTGCGCCCCCCGGCCAGTACCGGCGCGGCCTGGTAGCTGGAGTAGCAGGGGTCGGGGATGAGGGACAGATCGCCCGGATCGAGCCAGGCCAGGTGCATATTGACGATGCCCTCCTTCGAGCCAATCAACGGCTGGAGTTCGACCTGGTCCAACTCCACGCCGAAGCGCCGCTCGTAATAATCAATGATGGCCTGCCGAAAGTGGGCCTGGCCCGCGTAGCCGCCATAGGCGTGTTTGGTCGGGTCATCGGCGCTCTGTTTGAGGGCAGTCACAATCCGCCCATCCGGGGGTAAATCGGGGCTGCCCGCATCCAGGCGGATGACATCCGCGCCTTCCGCCTTCATCGCGGCGATGCGCTGGTTGAGCGTGGCAAAAAAAAGGGTGGGCAGCGCCTCGGTTCGGCGAGCCGGGGTTAAGGTGGTCACGGCGACGTTCCTTTCTGTATTGTTACTTGTTAACAAACAACTCGTGATCCAGACCGGTCAGCCGCTCACAACCGCTGTCGGTGACGGCGACGATGTCCTCCAGGCGGAGACCGAAGCGACCGGGGAAGTAGACCCCCGGCTCGACGGAGAAGACCATGCCCGGCTGTAACACCGTCTCGTCGTTGGCGCTGATGGACGGCGGTTCGTGGATTTCCAGCCCCAGGCCGTGACCGGTGCGGTGAATGAACGCCTCGCCGTAGCCGGCCTGCGCCAGGCTGGCGCGGGTTATGCCATCCACCTCGGCGGCGGTCAGGCCCGGTTTGATGGCCGCCTGCCCCTGCTCATTGGCCTGACGCAGGGCCGCGTAAGCCCGGCGTACCTCCTCCGCCGGTCCCCCCAGCGAGACGATGCGGGTGATGTCCGATTTGTAGCCATCCAGCGTGCCGCCCACGTCGAGCAGCACCACATCCCCCGCTTCCAACACCCGCCCCCCGGTAGCGTGGTGGGGAAAGGCGCTGTTTGGGCCGGAAGCGACCAGCAGAAAGTCGATCTGCTCGGCCCCGCTCTCCCGGAAACTGCGCTCGATCTCGGCGGCCACGGCCCGCTCCGTGATGCCGGGCCGACAGGCGGCCACGCCGGCCCGCACCGCCGCATCGGCCATTCGGGCCGCCGCCCGCAACCGCTCCAGTTCTTCCGCCGTTTTCCGCAGCCGCAACTCACCCAGCAACCCTCCGGCGGGGATCGACTCCCCCGGTTGGATGACCCGCTGCAAGGTCAACAAAATATCGGCCCGCATCGTATCATCCACGGCCAGTCGGGGCCGGGTGGGCCGGGCTAATTTTTCGAGGGCCGTATTTAGGGCCACAGCCGGCCCCTCGGCGTCGCTCCAGCGGAGCGGTTGGTAGCCGGTGTGTTGCTCCACCTCATCGGCGTTGAGGGTGGGAATAACCAACTCGACAGCCTGGGGTGTGACCAGTAACAGCGACAGCCGCTCATCGGCGTGGGGGGCAAAGCCGAGCAGGTAGCGCATATTGGCCGTCGGGGCGATAGCTGCCAGGTCAACGCCCTGAGCGGCCATTGCCGCCTGGAGGCGGGTTAGCCGGTCGGTGGTGGGGGTTGGGTTCATTGTCTCCTCCATTGGGTTGTTTGAGGCTATTTTTCAATCACCTGCACCGGCCCCTCACAAAACACGGAGAGTTCGATGGCAGTTTCCACGGCTTTGACGGCATCGTGGCCGAGATAGAGGGCGGCCAGGGCAAAATCCATCCCCGCCCCAATCGCCTCGTAGCTGGTAACCTGCTCGACCAGCCATTCGTCAATCGAAAACACTTTACCCTCCAGACCGATGAAATAGGAGTTTTCGAGGGAGCCGTTGTTGGTTTTCTTATTCTTCCAGTCGAAAAACTCCACCAGAAACTCAAGCAGTCCCTCCTCGGTAGCTGCCGAGGGGCGGTGGGTGGCCGCAAAAATTCGCATCAGGCTGCTCTCCTCGGCCATACCTACACAGCCGATGACCATACCGTTCACCTCGAACAGTTTAGAGCGGCTGGTCGTGTTCCCCTTCGTTTGGGTATAGCCCCGCACCGTAATCGAGTCGGCGGCGATTTGATAGCTATTTTCTTTGATTTTACAGGCTACAACTGACATAAATTTCTCCGGGTAATGCGCCCTTCCTGACAACGTCGTTTGTGTCCCGCTGCGGGCATTTTGGACCAACGTGCTGCTGTGAAAGATACCACGGATCGCCCAATCTCGCCAGGCCACCGTCGAATCTTAGAAGCTGTTTTAAAAGAGACGGCGGTGGAAGGTGGTAGTTGAAACTGATATAGGAGTTACGCAGTTGAGCGACAAACGCATCCTGAGTAGGCGGTAGCCGTA
>CAZWZZ010000328.1:0-6839 GCA_964638395.1 uncultured Caldilineaceae bacterium | reverse complement strand
ATCTGCCCCAAGCCGAAGTGACCCGGCTGCTGGGTATCGAACTGAGCCTGGCCGAGATCACCTCTATTCTGGAATCGCTCGAATTTGGGGTCGAGACCATCGAGGCGGAGGTGCCGACGCTGCGCGTCACCGTGCCCGACCACCGCATGGACATCGCCGCCGAGCCGACCACCGGTCAGGCCGACCTGATCGAGGAAATCGCCCGCATCTACGGCTACGACCGCGTGCCGGTCACGGAGATTGCCGACGAGCTACCGCCCCAGCGAAACAACGTTGGCCTGGAGCGGGAGGAGATTGTCCGGGACCTGTTGACGCGGGTCGGCTTGCAGGAGGTCATCACCTACCGCCTGACCACGCCGGAGGCCGAGGCCCGGCTCTTGGGCCAGGAGTACGTCTCCCAGGCCAGCTACGTCACCCTGGCCAACCCCTCCACGCCGGAGCGGTCGGTGATGCGCCACAGCGTTCTCAACAGCGTCCTGGAGGCAGCCGCCGAGAACAGCAAACATCACCACCGGGTGCAACTGTTTGAGATCGGCCACATCTACCTGCCCAACGAGGGGGCTGAGGGGGAAGATGCCATCCTGCCCTCGGAGCCGCGCCGCCTGGCCCTGGTCATGACCGGCGTCCGGGCCGACAGCAGTTGGCTGGCCGCCGGGGGAGAGTTGGTCGATTTCTTCGATTTGAAGGGGGTGGTCGAGGCAATGTTGGATGGGTTGCATCCGGGCGAGATCAGCTTCCACCCGACGGAGCATCACGCTTACCATCCCGGTCGGGTGGCCGAGGTGCGGGTCGGCGAGCAGGCCGTGGGCATCTTCGGCCAACTGCACCCGCTGCTGGTCGAAGCCTACGATATGCTGGTCGAAGAGGAGCAGCCGGTCCTGGCCGCCGATGTCGATCTCGATGCCCTGCTGGGCCAGGCCGCGCCCGGTTATGTCGTCCGGGAGGTGCCTCGCTTCCCGCCGGTGCAGCAGGACATCGCCGTCGTCGTCGATGACGCCCTGCCCGCCGAGGAAGTTCGCGCCCTGATCGCCCAGACCGGCCAGCCTCTCCTGACCGATGTCCGCCTGTTCGATGTCTATCGCGGCGAGCAGTTGGGCCAGGGCAAAAAGAGTCTGGCCTACAGCCTCACTTTCCAGGCCGAGGATCGAACGCTGACGGATAAGGTGGTGGCCAAGCAGCAGAAGAAGATCGTCCAGCGGTTGGAGCGGGAGTTGGGGGCGGAGTTGCGGAGTTGATGGGCGGCAGAATATAATTGAGAGACGCTCACGATGGCGGGGATGAGGGGATGAGGAGATTTTTGAAGCTATTTAATCGCCAAATCTCCAAATCTCCGCCAAGTTGCCTCTCATCTGGTCAGACCTGAACCGTTAGGCGAGCGTTTAGTGAAGGGGGCCTTGCGCTCCCTTTTTCATTATCAGGAGGCAAAGATGAATCGGTATCTACGAGATTTGCTGCTCATTTTAGCCCTGGCTGGCTTGTGGGGGGGCAGCGGCTACGCTATTGGTGCGTCGTTCGAGGCGGTTGGCTTGCCCTGGCCGCTGGCTAATATTTTTGCTGCCCTCAACCTGATTTTGGGGATGAGCCTCTTTCTGGGCGTGACCAAGGACCCGACGGCACATCGTCTCTTCTTCGAGGGACCGAGGTGGGGGGAAGAGGGACGTTTATCTATCGGCTGCCTCTGGGTTTTGCCGACAGGATTACTCTTTTTGGGTTTGTTGATGTGGTTGTGGGCTATCGTAATCCGCCTTATAGACAAATAGCCAACCATAAGCATCGATCAAATCCTGGTGAGCCGTGCCGCTGTAAATGATGCACAAGGTGGCAATGATGGGAAAGATAAAATGCCAGGTAGGACCGTCAATGAAATACCGTTCCGGCGGAATCTCGATAAAAAAGGCGGAGAGTAGCCATAACAGCCCGAAGAAAAGCCCCAAGGCCCAACATACCCCAAACGGCAAGAGCAGCACAAACAGCTTCTCTCGTCGATTTTTCGGAGCCAGTGATTGCACGGCATAATCCCCCCATTGATAACTGCACGGCTTGCCGATGATGCGGTAAGCCAGCACGTGCAGTAGTTCGTGGGGGATCAGGTAGTAGCCGCCTAATTTATGCAAAAAGGTTTTGGAGGTGTGTTGTTTGTTCATCGGGGTCATGATAGCACGAGGCGGGGGGGTGGGCAAGCGATTTTAGGGAGCGTCCTCTGTTTTGGGGATGACCAAATCATCAAGCGAGACGTTTAGGGCCTGGGCAATGGCGCTCAAGACCTCGGTGGTTCCTTGCCGGTGCCCGGTCTCCAGTTGGGACAGGTAGGGCTTGCTGATCCCGGCTTGGGTGGCGACCTGTTGTTGGGTCAAGCCCCGGTACTCACGCCAGACGCGGATGGGGTTTTCACCGTCCAACAGGGCGTAGGTGACCTGGCTGGGGATTAGCTCTTCGCCGTTGGCGATGGCTGCTTTGGCCTCGTCGTAATCACGGATGTCTTGGAGCATTTCGACGGCGTCTAAAAGCTGCTGATATTCAGCTGCGCTGTAGTCCGCGACATTTTGCGGAGCGCCCGGTTCGCCTGTTTGGTGAATAGGATTTGGTACATTGAGCTATGTTAGCATAATGCAAACAATATTACAAACAATTGCATATTGGCTCATATAGGTTTTGAGGTGAAGCGCGGCTATTGCAGAAGGCGCTTCAAACAGCTAAAGCCGTTTGACTCCACCTAATCGCCCATATGAGCCTCTTATTATACTGGGGTCCGGTTGGATTGTAAGTTACAGATAAAGAGAAGCAACCTGCTCCTCGGTCGGTTCTGCTCAGCAGTACCACGGCTCGGTCAGGTAAGGCACAAAACCCTGATAGACGGGCCATTTGGGGGCGGGAATGGCCGTGGCTTCGGCCTCATTCCGGTACGCTCGCTGCCATATCTGTTGGAAAATCTGGTGGCGAGAGAGATTCTGGCGCGTGCCCTGATCGACCAGTTGCTCCACATCCTGCTGCAACTGATCGACGCGGGGAGCGGGGTTGTGCCATTCGTAGGACAGTTTGGCCTCATCCAGGGGACCGATGACGGCCTGCGTCTCCGGCAGCTCCAGCAGGCGCGACCCCGGCGGAATCAGCAACCGCAGCGCATATTGAATCGGGGCCACCTGCTCGATCAGGCCCAGCCGGGCAATCTCGGCCAAAAAGTGGCGATACCCCGCCAGCGTCGTCCAGGGTGTAAAGGCCACAAAGGTGGGGATGAGCATTAAATCGAGGCGGCGACAGGCAGTCAGAGCCGCTTCAAATTCCTCTCGCGTGTGATGTTTCTCAAAAATCCGCAACATATTTTCATCGAAGGACTCGACGGCGGTGGTGATGAACAGGCAGCCGGTCTCTTTGAGCGTCGGCAAATGGCGAGCCTGCTTGAGCAGATGCTCGACTTTGATGGTCACGTCGTAGGTCACGTCGGGAAATTCCTCGTGCAGCGCCTCGACTAGCGGAATGGCGTGGCCGGGGCCGTTGAAAAAGTCGGGGTCGCCAAAGGTGATGTGCTGCGCCCCGGCTGCGACCTGTTGCCGGATGTCGGCCAGCACCACCTCCCGCTGCACAATCCGAAAGCGCCCGCCATAGACCGGCACAATCGGGCAGTGGCGGCACAGATGTTTGCAGCCCCGGCTGGCCTCGGTGTAGCCGACCGGTCGATCCGGTTGATTGCCCAGCACCAACTGGGCGTACCGGCGCAGGTCGGGCAGGTCGCTGCGGTCGGGGGTGCGGAATTGTTGGCGATCGAGGGAGATGGTGGGGGGGGGAGGAGGAGATTGGGAGGTTGGGAGATTGGAGATTGGGGGATTGGGAGATTGGAGATTGAGAGGTTGGGGGATTGGGGGATGTTCGGTAGAGAGTTGTTGGTATAAAATAACGAGGCTGCTTTCAAATTCGCCGCCGAGGATGGTATCGACGCCGAGGCTGTCAAGATAGTCGGCATTGACCGGGGCGTAGAGGCCGAAGCAGCAGAGATGGGCCGTACCGTTGAGACGTTGGGTGTATTCAATCAGCGGTACGGCCATCCGAGTGGCCATGTGCATCGGCAGATAAAAGGCGATCATATCCGCCGCCCGAACTGCGGCTTCATCCAGCTTGTCGATGGCCAAATCCAGCGAATGAACCTCAGCCCCGGCCTCCCGCAGCCAGGCGGCGGGCGAAGCCAGGCCAAAGGGTTGGCGGCCCAGTTCGTAGGTTGAGATGAGTAGGATGTTGAATGGCTTGCAGTTTTCTGTATAAATCATAGTCTTTTAGTACCTCTAACAAACTAGCGGGACTATTTACCCGGTTGTAATTTTTTGAGAATTTGTTAATATCACTTAAAAATTCAGCATCGCGTTTAACTTTATTAGCTTACCAGATTCTAAATGACCGGCAAATCAATTCTTGAACATCATAACCAGATACCTTCCTCTTTTTACCTCTACCCCGTCTGCTCGAAAAAAATTCCCTTCATTTTTATCATCTTATTCACCTCAATCTATTTCTGCCAAAATGTAATAACCTGTGAGACTATTAGCTTAACTCAATTTTCTGTTTCGGCCTGCGTAAAGCCAATCCAAATGTAACCTTTATTTTTTGTTAAAATTGAATAGGGAGGTACTAAATGTACATCAAAATCCGATGTCGACTGGATGACGAACCACAGACCTTTGAATACAGCGATGGGTTTCCTATTAGTATCGGTCGGGGTTCTAAATGTAGGCTCAATATTCCTGACGAACCTGATTATCGGACAGTTTCGCGCCATCATGTTGATATCTTTGTAATGGAAAAAGCCTTTTATCTGTGTAATCTCAGCCAAAAGAACCCTGTCTATCTGAACAATGAGCAATTAAACCCTCGGCAAGAAGCACCATTGAAGTCCGGAGATATTTTTCGTCTAGGCCAGCTTGAAATGGAGATTGTTGATATCAGCACGGACAGGAAACACCGCCATAAAGTTAAATGTCCCAACGGACATCTGGTTGAGTACACGGCCCAATATTGCCCCCGCTGTGGTTTAGCTATAGAGACTGCTTCCACTGCCTTTTGATTAAATAAATACCCCACGGAGAGAGCGATGTCAGAGTCACAGAAGTCATCTTTTATCTTGCAATGGACAAACTCAGAAACCGGTGAAAACCAGCACTCAAGGGTCACCCCCCCTATTTTATTAGGGCGTCACGCTGATAATACAATTGTCTTGACTGGCAAGCAAGTATCGCGTCAGCATGCCGAAATAATTATAGAAGACGGTCAGCCCATGTTGATCGATCGAGGCTCCAAAAATGGGACTCTTCTGAACGGGGCTTTTTGTGGAAAAGCCCCAATTTGGCCGGGCGATACCTTCCAAATCGGTCAATACACTTTTACTTTAGAGTCGGAGGATGCTTCAACCGAACTTGATCTTGAGGTCCCTACAGCCTCAACAGAGACTCTGGAGCAGGTGTCTGAGCAGGATAGGGTTCCTTTTCAGGCTCCAAAGAATAAGATAGAATTTCCGCCTCCTTTCTTTCGAGAAGCCCAAATACCGCTGCGGGATTTGGGTAGAGACAAAAAGCGTTGGCCGGTGGAAAAAACCACCTATTTGGCTATTGGCGGTGGTTTGGGCAGCTTTGCCTGGGTGAATCATCTGCGAATTTATGGGGCAAATGAAGATGATATTGCTATTATCGGTGGGGTAAAGAGCGGGACACCCTACGAACATTATCAAAAGCTGTGTGAATATTCTCAAATTCCTGCCTACGAAAGGCTGCGCTCTAATTCTGACTCCTGCCCTGATAACATTTGGGGTTGGCCCGGCTATGCTGTTCGTGAGATGTGGGATGATATTAAGCAAGGCCATTTCCAACACGCGGCGAAAATCGGCTGGCAGATTTTTGGGGAACCAACTGTGGCTGAAACTTATACGCCTCGCTCTGGTGATGTCTTTCGGTCGCTCGACCAAGAGGCAGCCCGTATTGGCTGGTATAAAATGTTTCGTTTTGGCCGGGTGCGTGCCATTCGCCAAACCGACGATGGACGGTATGTGGTCGCTTACTCCCAAACAGCCGATCATGGACATCCCGTCCATAAATTGATGGTAGCCCAATATCTCCATCTGGCTGTTGGGTATCCGGCCATTAGATTGGTCTCTGATCTGAAAAATTATCGAGAGCGATACAGAGATTTTGTCACTGCGGTCAATGCTTACGAAGACCACAACCATGTTTACCGTCATCTTCATCAGCATGGCGGCATAGTGCTGCTACGGGGGCGAGGGATTGTCGCCTCGCGCATTATTCAAAGACTGAACGAAGTGCGAACAAAATCTAACAAGAAAATTGTCATTCTTCATCTGCTCCGCACAGCCCGACCAACAGGACAGCGTTCAGGTTGGGCGCAGCGTGTCACCAAATCTCATTGGGAATTTCAACCGTTCAATTGGCCCAAAGCCTGCTGGGGGGGCGATTTGAAGGTTAGCCTGGAAAAAGCCAATCGGAAAGAGCGGGAAGCACTGCTGGAGTGTTGGGGGGGTACGACCACGGCCGACCGTCAAGATTGGCAAGCGATTATTCAGGAAGGATTGGATCATGGATGGTATCAGATTCGCTTTGGGCACGTCGAGCAGGTTGAACGCACCGAGGGAGGCAAAGTTTTGACTATCATCTGTGAGGGGGACGGGACAGAGGAACACCTGTCTGAAATTTGCACAGAGGATAAGTCGCGCCGACGAACCCATTTGGTAGCCGATTTTGTGATCGATGCAACCGGACTGGAAGCAAAAATGGAACAAAATCCACTACTCAATGATTTGATCAATCGGTATCAACTTGAACGCAACATTAAAGATAGGTTACAGG
>CAZWZZ010000327.1:0-6845 GCA_964638395.1 uncultured Caldilineaceae bacterium | reverse complement strand
GCTGGCCATGCGCCGGTACAATTCCCAGTAGTTGTTAATCATATCCTCCGTTTTGAAGCGGAGGACGACTTCTTCACGGGCTTTACGTCCCAATTCCAGCCGCAGGTCATCATCCTGCAACAGCTTGACCACGCCCCGACCAAAGGCTTCGTGGTCGCGGGGCGGCACGACGATGCCGAACCCTTCCAGCGACTCCTTGACCCCGCCCACATCGGTGCCGACCACGGGCCGGGCGCAGGACATCGACTCTAGCACGGTGAAGGGGAAGCCTTCGGAGATGCTGGACAGCACGCTGATGTCCCCTTCGGTGTAGATTTCAGCCGGTTTGTTATGGAAGCCGCCAAATTCAAAGGTCTGCTCCAGATTGAGTTCGGCGATCAGTTGCCGACACTCGGCCACATAGGGCGGGTCGGCGTTGAGGGAGCCGTACACCAGATAATAGATATCCGGCATCAACTCTTTAGCCACCGCCGCCGAGCGGATCATCATTTTGATGTCCTTGAGCGGAAAGACGCGAGCAGCGGCCACCGCCGTGGGCCGGTTGGCCGTGCGGGGCGGCTTCGGCTTGGGCACAAACACGTGAGGGTCGATGCCGTTATAGATCGTTTCGACTTTGTGCGGTGCGGTCAACCCATACCGCTCTTCCCAGCGACGGTTGAAATTGGCCACCGGCGAGACTACATCGGCGTAATAATAGATCAGCTTCGAAACCAGGCCGGACATATTCAATAAAAAGCGTTTGGCGAAAAAGCCAAAATCGGCGGCGGAGATGGCGATGTACCGTTCCCGCATCGACACGCCATGCTCGGTAATCAAGAAAGGCGTGCCATACTCATGTTTGGCCACGATCCCGGCCAGCCCGGCGAAAGAGGCAATCGAGGAGTGGATCAGACCGACATCCGGCACGCGGGCGTTGAGCGGCATCAAGAAGTTGTACATCCAGCGCATAGCGTTGGTCAGGTCGAAATGGCTGGGGATTTCGCTCTCCAGAAAATCGCAAGGTCGCTCCTCATACGGGCGCAGCGACTCCTCGACAAAGACTTGCCAGGCCGGTTCCGATTTCCAGGTCGTGTTCCAATCATACGCCTGAAAATAGCGCCACATTTCGTAGATGACCGGCCCGTAAGCCGAAACATCCTCCTGCTCTGCGACGTGCATCCCTTGCAGGAACAGACGCAGCAGGGGAATAAAGCGCTCGATGATGACCGTCTCGGTGGTCTCCTCTTTGCGCTCGTACACTTTGGCAAAGCGCAGCGGACGATCATCCGTTTCGGTCAGGATGAATTCAGCCGGCTCCTGCGTGCCCCACAAGGGGATGTGGCTGATGTGGCGGACGTTGGGCGGGAGGTCGAACTTGGCAACCAGGTTGGGGCTGCTCATCAGCGTGTAGAGGGTATAATCGACTTGCGGCAGGGATTGGCACAAAATATGGCACCAAACGCTGACGCCGCCCCCCTCGAAAGGATAGGTTCCCTCGGTACACATCACCACTGACAACTCAGTCTCGGCCATCGTTACGCCGTTGTCCTCACACTTTCAACGAGACGGTCTAACCCCTCTTCAAAGCTGATCTGCGCCTGCCAACCTAATACCTCGGCGGCCAGGGCCGGGTCGGAGTAGCTGTGGAGAATATCCCCGCCCCGCGCCTCTTTGTAATGTGGCTCCACATCCAGCTCGAAAATATCCCGCAGGATGGCGAACAGATCGTTGATGCTCACCTGGCGACCGGCACCGATGTTGAAAACCTTGCCGGCGGCCTCCTTCGTTGAGGCGGCCAACAGATTGGCCCGGACCACATCCTGAACGAAGACGAAATCGCGGCTTTGCTCGCCATCCCCAAAGATGAAGGGGGCGATGCCTCGGGCCAGGCGATCCACGAAAATGGAAATAACCCCGGAATAGGGAGACGAAGGGTCCTGGCGCGGACCAAAAACGTTGAAATAACGCAGGATGGCCGCTTCCTGGCGGTAGGCTTCGGTGAAGAGTTGGCAGTAAGCCTCGGCGGTCAATTTGCTGATGGCGTAGGGTGATTTGGGGTGGGTAGACATCGGCTCGGTTTTGGGCAGCGTCGGCTCGTCGCCGTAGACGGCGCAGGTGGAGCTGAGAACCAGGCGGTGCGTCCCGGCGGCTTTGGCCGCTTGCAACAGCTTGAGCGTGCCGACGGCGTTAATCAGCTCCGCTTCGAGCGGCTTCTCCATCGACTCCGGCACGGAGACCATCGCCGCCAGATGGAAGATGTAGTCGGTCCCGGTGGTGGCCCGCTCCAGCGTCGCCTCGTCCCGGATGTCCCCTTCGATAAAGTCGATCTGATCCATCACCTGGGTCAGATTTTCGAGATGGCCGCTGGAGAGGTTATCTACAACCCGAACGTTGTCGCCACGGGCGACGAGGGCATCGACGATGTGGGAGCCGATAAATCCGGCCCCGCCGGTTACTAAACTGGTGGTCATAATTTTTAGCCTTTCTGGTACTGGTTGGTATTTTTATAACCATTTCCGGTAAAGGGAACGGTATGCTTGACAAAGTTGTTCGGTCGAGTAGAAACGGCGGGCCCTGGCCCGCCCCACGGCGGAGGCTTCCTGCCACTGCTCCCGGTTCAGGCATAGGCTGTAAATGGCTGCCGCCGTGACCTCCGGGCTTTCGGTCGGAGTCAGCAGCCCGGAGGAGCCGAGGGCCTGATCCTCCGGCGTTGTGCCCAAAATTAGCTCCGGGCAGCCCCCGACGCCGGTGGCGATGAGGGGCACGCCGGCGGCCATCGCCTCCAGCAGGACCAACGGTTGCCCCTCGCTGAGGCTGGTCAGCGTGACCACATCCAGGCGATGATACCAGGGCAGCGGGTCGGTTTCGCCGGTGAAGGTCAGCCGGCCGGTCAGCCCTAACTCGGCAGCCAACTCCCGACACTGTTCGACATAGGCCGGGTCCTGGTCGAGGGGGCCGATGATGTAAAATTCGGCCTGGGGCAGCTTATCGGCGACCAGGCTACAGGCTTTGATGAAAGTGACCACATCCTTGATCGTCACCACCCGCCCGACAAAGCCGATGCGATGAATACCGTCGGGGGCCGGTTGGCGCTCTGTTTTGGGGCTAAAGACAGGCCAATCAACGCTGTTGGGAATGACCTGCGTTCGGGACAGGGGCGCATCGAGCCGGGCCTGGGAGGCCAGATTGGCCTGACAGACGGTGGTGATAGCATCGGCCTGTTGGTACGCCTGGCGGGCCATATCTTGCAGCTTGATGCGCCAATGGTGACGTAGCGGCTGCAAATTGACGTTATCCTGACCATTAGGCACAAGGCGAAAGCCACACTCCAACTCATCCGCCCCGGCTTCTATCTCCTGCCAATAGATGCCGTGTTCAGTCAGGATAAAGGGTTGGCCGGAGACCGATTTGATCTGGCAGCCGAGCATCCCGGCAAAGCCGGTCGACAGGGCGTGGTAAAGCCGGGCCGGGGGCAGCGGTTGGCTAAAATCGGCCATCTCCCCCTCCGGCTCGATGTCCAACGGCCACTCGACCAGATGGTGCAGGTTGGCCGGCCGGGGATAGCGACTTTGCTTATCGCCGTTCTCCCCGGCAGTCAGGTGAATAATACCAAACTTGAAATCAGGCAGACCGGTCATCACCGTTTGTACCCATTCTGACACGCCGCCGGTCACGTAAGGATAGGTCCCTTCGAGAATAAAACAAATATCAATCACGGTTGGCCTCGGGTCGGTACTTTACAAGTTGGAGTTGGGTCCCTATCTCGGTCGATGTATCATAATTTACCTCATCCATCATCTGCTCGATGAGATACACTCCATAGCCGCCTTCTCGTAGCACCCCCAGTGGAGGCCGCCGGTAGGCAACCGGATCAAATTTTCGGCCAAAATCTCGGATCGTCAAATTGAGCTTGGTGGCATCAATAGCCAGGCTCAGATGGATTTCGTGGCCGGCTTGCCCATCATAGGCATGTTTGATGACGTTGGTCAAGGCTTCGCCGATGGCTAACTCGATAGAAAAGATCGTGTCGGTATCAAAACCGGCCTGGCGAGCCTGCTGCGTGATCCACCGCCGGGCTTGCGTCGTGGCCTCGACGCGGCTGTCAATAACGAGTGTTTGTGTGGATGGCTCCATAGTTCTAGTCGAAGGGTGAGCTGCTTGTTCGGGTTGATCTGGAAACGCCGCCGGGAGCTTGTCGGCTCTCCGGCGCTTTCCGGCTAACTGCCGTTTTTGAGGGTGTTGACACCCTCTTCGACAGTCGGGAAAATTTGAAAGACTTTGCTCATCCGGGTCAGTTGAAATACTTTCTGGACACCGACCTGGGGATTGCTCAAGCCCAGAAAACCATTGGCGCTTTGGGCTTTGCGATGAGCGGCGATCAGCACACTCAACCCGGCGCTGTCGATATAGATAACATCTTCCATATTGATTAACAACCGACCGTTATGTTTTTCAAGCAGATCGACCAGGATGTCGCGCAGTTGAGGCGCATGGCTGACATCGACTTCACCACTCAAGTCGAGAATGGTTATACCGGAGTCGTCGTGAACCTTATGTTCCATTGTTTCTTTCTCCAAATTGATGCAGTCTACTAATTTTATGAATGGGCCAGAGAGAGCTGACCAAGTTGTAAGGCTTGCCGTTCGATTAATGGCTGGGTGACCGCGATGACGTGCGGATCGAACTGGCTGCCGCGCCGCCGGCCCAACTCCTCGAGCAGCTTCTCCGGCGACCAGGCCGGACGAACCGGATTTTCCGTGGTCATCTCAATGATAAATTCGGCCACGGCCAGGATGCGTCCCTCCAGCGGAATCGCCTCCCCTTTCAAGCCCTGGGGAAAGCCCCAGCCGTCGAACCATTCGTGGTGCGTGGCCACGGCCCCGGCCACCTGGGACGGCAGCGGCAACGATTCGATCATGCTGGCCCCGATGGTGGGATGTTCCAGATCGGCCTGGAAGCCGCCCTCGACCTCGATGATACCGGCCATCCCCACATCGTGGATCAACCCGGCGGTGCGGATCATTTCCACTTGCGCGGTCGGCAGGTTCATAGCCTGGGCGATGGTGATGCCGGCCTCGGTCACCCGTTGGTGATGATCCTGGGTATGGGGCCGGCGCACATCCAGCGAACGGGCCAACCCTTTGACCGTTTCCAGATATTGATTGGTAAAGGTATTAAAGAGGCGGCCATTGTGAACCACCAGTTTGATCTGTTCGACAAAGGTCTCCAGCAGAGTCAGGTTGTGTTCGGCGAAGGTATCGGCCTCTTTAAAATTTATCAGGGCGAACAGACCGAGCGGCTGCGTCCCATCGAGGAGAGGCACGGCTAAAATCGAGCGCATTCCCATCCGCTCCATAAAATCGAAATCACGAATAATCAGGGCCCCGCTATCCACGGCCAACGACCAATCGAAAAGGCCGCTCTCCGGGGTGATGTCCACCTGTTCGATAAAGGCCGGGGGTAAATTTTTCTTGGCCCGCATGGTTAATTGTTGCATTTGGGTGTCGATGATGGCCACGAACCCGGCCTCGGTCTGGGTCGAGGTCAGGGCCAAATCGAGCAGGAGATTGACGAAGCGGTCCACTTTCAGGGCCGAGCCGCGTAGACGCTGGCCCACATCGGAGCGGGTGCTGGTCACGCTCAACCGCTGGCGGAGCGTCTCTTCCTGATAGGCTTGCTGGATGGCTAAGGCCAGGGGGAAAAGAATGGTCTCCAGGGTGCGCCGGGCCTGGCGGGAAATCGACCGTCCCGGCATGGGGCCGAAGTGTAACAGCCCTACCGGGTTGGCCGCATCGCTCTGCTCATCCCCCAACAGGAGTGGCACGGCATAGAGGTCGCCCGCCGCTGTCGTCACGAAATGCGCCGCGTTCGTCTCCGGGGTGCGGGGAATGTCCAGCATAGGGGTCAGCATCATATCGGCGGCCCCCCGTTCCGTCGGCCCATCGCCGTAGAGGGAGCGGCTTGATGCGGCCTCTTCGGGTGCAGCCGCTCGCCAGGTCCGTTCTAAATGGAAGGAGCGACCGCTCTCATCCAGCAGATAGAGATAACAACCGGGAACCTCGATCATCCCGCTCACGGTTTCGAGCAAGCTGTCCAGGCGGCGGTGGTAGTCGGTCTGCGGCCCCAAGATTTGGAGAATCTGTCGCCACAATTTGGTGTCGTTATTTCCGCGTCCAAACATAGGGGCTACTCCATAATCTGCTTAACGCGGCTAATCAGTTGGGAAGGGCTGAAGGGCTTCGTCATAAATTCGTTGGCGCCACTCTGCTCGGCCCGTTTGCGGTCGGTGACCATGCCCCGGGCCGTCAGGATGATAATATAGGGTTGGTGGGTCAGGGTGGTGTCGCTGCGGATGCGCTCGCAGACTTGAAAGCCGTCGATGCCGGGCATCATAACATCCATCACCATCAAAGACGGTTCGATCTCCCGGACTTTGGTCAGGGCCTCTTGACCATCCACGGCAATGATGGTTTCATATCCTACATTTTCAAATGTTAAGGCTAACATTCGGACGATGACCGGATCATCATCAACGACCATAATTTTTCCGGTAGGCATGCTGTTTCTTTCTCTGGGTCTAAAATGCATCAAAGTTTGTATAGTCGTGGTCATAAGCCTCTTTCACAATGTCGGCTGGTGCGTAGACAGTATAACAGCTTTTTGAGACTCTTAATAGTGGGAAATTGTAACCAAAACCGGAGTAACAATCCAGCGGTGTGTTGCCTCCAAGAAAGAAGGTTACTATTTTGGTCAGGTAAAGTCTATAGGGAGTTTCCCCCATTTTTAAGACAAAGACAGAGCGGTCCGGTTCACATTAGATTGACATCAGGCCGCCCGTAAAACGAAAAACGTAAAGCGTAATGAGC
>CAZWZZ010000326.1:2208-6854 GCA_964638395.1 uncultured Caldilineaceae bacterium | reverse complement strand
GACGCGCCCCAGCCGCCCGTGCCGATGGATGCCAGCTTCAACGACCAGGCCCGGCTCATCGGCCTGGAGGCCAACGCCACCGAAATCGCGCCCGGCGAGACGCTCAATGCCCGTCTCTACTGGCAGGCCGAGGCCGAATTTGAGCAGAACTACACCGCCTTCGTCCATCTCATCGGCCCGGATGGGGCGCTGCACGGCCAGGTCGATCACATTCCCGGCGGCGGTGCCTTCCCGACAACCGGCTGGCTGCCCGGCGAATACATCGCCGACGATTACGCCATCCCCATCGCCCCCGACGCCCCGCCCGGCGAGTACCGTCTGGCGCTGGGCCTCTACAATCCCGACACCGGCCAACGCCTGACCATCACCGACGCCGACTGCCAGGCCGTCTCCTGCGCGGAGGGGGCTGATGCGGTGCTGGTTCCGGGGCTGGTGGTGAAATAGCCGACTTTTCTTTGTAGATGTATGTTTGATTTGTTTTGATTTCTGGCTAGAATATAGCCAGAATGAGATACGAAATTATCCTTGCCCCCGAAGCAATCCAAGATTTGAAGCGTTTGTCGGCCAGAAATCGCACAACCGTTCGAGATGCTATCGAAAAACATCTCAGATTTGAGCCGAATAAAATCAGCAAGAGTCGTATCAAACGCTTACGTGGCCTGAGTCGTCCCCAATATCGGTTACGAGTCGGTGACATTCGAGTATTTTACGATATTGTTGAGGATGCGGTCGAAATCTTGGCGATTGTTGAAAAGTCGGATGTGGCAGAATGGTTAGCAGAAATAGGAGAGGTAGAATGAAAGAAGTGGCCTTATCAAAAGTAAAAGATCATTTGTCGGAATATTTACGATTGGCCGAAGAAGAGACTGTCATTATTACGAGACACGGAAAACCGGCGGGGATATTGGTAGGGTTCGCCAGTGAGGAGGATTGGTTTGATTATCGTTTGGAGCATGATGAACGATTTTTGAAACGGGTATCAAAAGCCCGTGAAAGTGTAAGAGCCGGTAGAGCGATACGCTTAGAAGACATTGAGATTGATGAGCAAGGTATCAATCAATCCGAAATATCTCCTAACGAATCTGTTGTAAGGAACAATCAAAACGAGGCTTAAATTGAAGGAGTGTTTCACTGGAGCGGCTTATGCCTGGTCTCTCCGTTCACCGCAGAAACTTTTAGCCTATCTAAAATTTTCATACCCCCGCCTCCTGCTAACCCTCCTCATCCTGACCTACTTCATCACCTTCGGCAGCTACGCCGCCCAACGCCATCTGGCCTTTGAGACCGGAGCCTTCGATGTCGGCGTCTACGTCCAACCGTTGTGGAACTTTCTGCAAGGGCGTGATTTTGCCGTCTCTCTGATCGAAGATAACGGCCCTATTCGTTGGGCCACCCACGTCGAGCCGATTCTGTTTCTCATCCTGCCGATTTACGCGCTATGGCCCGACCCGCGCACGCTGCTCTGGCTACAAGTGGCCGGGTTGAGTCTGGCCGCCGTGCCGCTCTATGCCCTGGCCGTTCGCCGCCTGCAAAACGAATGGCTAGCCCTGCTCATCGCCCTGGCTTTCTTTTTGCTGCCCGCCACCGAGTCGGTCACGCTGTTTGATTTTCACGCCGTCACCCTGGCCCCGCTCTTTCTGTTATCGGCTATTTATTTTTTGGATCGGGCGCTGGCGGCGCGGGGGCATAGCCTGTGGCTGTGGCCGGAAGCCCCTGTCGGACAAGTTGCTAACTTGTCCGACAAAAAAGCCTATTTTTTGGCGGGTCTCTTTTTTCTGCTGGCTCTGTCCACCAAAGAGGACATTTCGCTTCACGTCTTTATGATCGGCCTCTACCTCCTCCTGCTGCGTCGCTGGTGGGAGGGGGGCATCCTCGTCGGAGTCGGTTTGGTCTGGTTCTACGTCACCTTCCAAATCATCATCCCCGCCTTTCGCACCGCCGGGGGCGAGTCGATCTACGTGGCCTGGTTCGAGACGCTGGGCAGTACACCGCTCGAAATCGCCCTGTCCCCCATCACCGCCCCGGATAAAGTGCTGGCCCTCATCTTCCGACCCGGCAACATCCCGGCTCTGGGCATGCTGACCGTGCCCCTGGCCCTGCTGCCTTTCATCGGCCTGCCCTTTCTGGCTCTGGCCGCGCCCTCCATTGCCTTCTCCTTCCTCAGCCAAAACCCGACCCTGCGCCAGCTCGAAACCTGGCACTACGCCGCCCCGATGCTACCTTTCGTTTTTCTGGCCACCATCGACGGCCTGGCCCGCCTTAACTACGTCGTCTCACGTCTCACCCCTCACGGATCACGGATCACGGATCACGAATCACGTTTTACGTTTTACGCTTTACGTTTCGCCCCCGCCCTCCTCCTTCTGGCCACCACCCTCACCTACCACTATTACCGGGGCTACTCTCCCCTGTCGCGGCTCTACGAACCTATCGAGGTCACCGCCCACCACGACCTGGGCCGGGAGATCGCTGCCACTATTCCCGCCGAGGCCAGCGTTCTGGCCCAAGCCCAACTCGTGCCCCACGTGGCCCATCGGATGGCGTTGGGCATCTGGAGCGGGCCGCTCTCCACCGATTATGATTACATCTGGCTCGATCTCAGCCACCATAAATTGCCCAACCGCTTCAACGCCCACGGCGAGCTATTGACCGGCATGGTTATCGAAACGGAGTTTGGGGCCATCGTCGCCGATGATGGCTATTTGTTGCTCAAAAAGGGGGCTGAGCGGGAGGTCATCCCCGAAGATTTGTTCACTTTCACCGCCTACGAGGCCCTGCCCACGGACGCTCGGCCCGTCGAGGCTGTGTTTGGCGACACCCTGAAACTGGTCGGCGTCAAGAGCGAAGTTCGCCGCCTGGCCACCTCCGAGACGGAGCCACAGGTCATCCTCTATTTCGAGGTTCTGCGGAAACCGGCGGAGGATTACAACCTCTTCATCTACCGCATCGACCGGAGCGGCACGGTCGAAGGGGCGACCGATTACCCTCAACCGGCCCTTTTTTGGTGGCCGACCGGGCGCTGGGAGGCGGGGGACAAACGGCAGGTGCGGGTCAACAACCTACGCTGGACCACGGAGGATGAGACGGTTTTTGGTTATGCGGTCGGCCTGACCCGCAGCGATAGCCCCTGGGATGTGGCCGCCCGGCTGCCGGTCGCTCAGGTGGCGGCCCAGCCTGACGCACCGCTCCTCGATGATGGCACGCTGCTGCCCGTGGCCGCGTTTCGGCGCATCGCCGGGCCGGCCTATCCCCAACCGCTAACGATTCTGGACATCACCGCCGCCAACATCGCCGAACAACAGGTGCAGAGGTAGGATGGCCAGCCCTACCATTTATGTTCGGCGCTCTACGAATTACGTTTTAGGAATGACGCACCGTCTGCCCCTGACCCTCGATGCCCTCATCGGCCTGGCGCTCTTTCTGGCCGGTCTTTACATCTACACCGTCACCCTGGCCCCAACCGTTCTGGAGGGGGACGGGGCGCTCTTTCAATACACGCCCCACGTCCTCGGCGTGACCTACCCGACCGGCTTCCCGCTCTACATTCTCATCGGCAAGCTGTGGCTGCTGATTTTTCCTTTCGGTGAGGTCGCCTGGCGGATGAATTTTCTGTCGGCCTTCTGTTCCGCGTTGACCCTGCCTTTGCTTTACAGCGCCGCCCGCCATTTGTTGGGTTATGTGTGGTTGAGGGAGCGTGTTGTTGATGAACAGACGTTTGAGGCCACACCTTCCCCCCCCGGCCCCCCACGGGGGGGAGAAAAAACAGATATTTCTTCCTGTGAGGGGCCAGAGGAAGAAAAGTCAAACCTTCCCCCCTCCGGGGGGCTAGGGGGGAGCATCGTCCGCTGGGCCGCCCTGACCACCACCCTCGCCTATGCCACCCTGCCCACCTTCTGGCTATGGTCCACCGGCACCAAAACCTACGCCCTCAATATCCTTCTTTTCACCACCACCCTTTACCTCCTAGCTGCCGCCCTGACGAAACAATTCACCCCGGCCCAGCGACGCCCCACGCACCCCGCCCCCCGCACGACGCAATACGCCCTCCGCCCCCTCATCGCCACCTCGCCTTTGCTCCTACCGGCCCTCCTGCTCGGTCTGCAAATCAGCGTCCATAACACCGCCGTGCTGCTCCTGCCGGGTCTCGTACTCTTGGTCTGGCTCCACTTTCGGCCCTACCTGCGCCGCGCCAAAACCATCCTGCTCCATCTGATTCTGCTGACCCTGCCGGGGCTGTTCTATCTGTACATCCCCCTGCGGGCCGAGTGGCTCATCGCCCGTTATGGCCGCACCGGAGCTATCGAGCGGGGGCTGCTGGCCGATTTTTACCACTCCGGCTGGGCCGGGCTGCTGCGCTACTACACCGCCGCCGACTTTACCGGCGGCGTCGTCACCAACTGGGGCCAGGTTCCGGCTGAATTCTTTAGCCGCTATCTGCCCATCCTGACCGATAATTTCACCGGTCTGGGCGTCGGCTTGGGCCTCATCGGCGGCCTGGCCCTGGCCTTCCGCAAACCGCGCCTCTTCTGGCCCCTTTTCCTGATTTACGCCACGCCCATTCCCTTCGTCCTGGCCTACGGTCAGGGGGAACAATCCGCCTTTCTGCTGCCCTCTTTCCTCATCTTCGCCCTCTTTCTCGGCCATAC
>CAZWZZ010000326.1:0-2108 GCA_964638395.1 uncultured Caldilineaceae bacterium | reverse complement strand
TCCTGCTTTTTATCCCCCAAATCCGCTACAACTTTAACTGGCTCGATGTGAAATGGAGCCGCCCCATTTACGAGGCGTGGAGCGATAATTTTAACCATCCGTTAGAGCCAGGGGCCACCGTGTTGGCTCGCTGGGGTGATCTGACCGCCTTCTGGTATATGCAGCACGTCGAACAGCGGCGACCTGATTTGCTAGGTCTCTACCCGCCGACTGAGGAAACGGTCATCGACTGGTTCCGGCGGGGCGGCGAGAATCTCTACATCGCCGGGCCGCTGGAAAGCTGGGCCAGCGGCGTCGAGGCGCGGTACCAACTGCTGCCGTGGGGCCGTCTGGTGCGGATTGCTCCGCGTGAGGTCGATCCAGCCACCTTGTTGCCCGATTTGTCCCACGCCAGTCAGGCAGTTTTCAACAACCGGCTGCGCCTCATCAGTTTCGACTATGCGTCCCAGGTCACGCACGGCAGCATCTACCCGGTTACGCTGACCTGGCAGGCGTTGGCCGACCTGCCGCCGGAGACGACCGTCTCGCTGCGCCTGACGCAAGGCGAAGCCATCATCACCCAGGTCGATGATGCCCTCCTCAGCGGCTGGTTCCCCCGCGAGACGCTGCCCGCCGGTCAGTACGTGCTGAACTATGCCCGGCTGCCTATCCCGGTCGGCACGCTGCCGGGCACGTACAACCTGCAACTGGTGGCCTACACCAGCTACAAACAGCCGTGGGCCTTGAGTGACGGCGCGACCGTGCTTGATCTGGGCCAGGTCGAGGTCACGCTGCCCGCCCCAAATTATCAGCCCGATTTGGAGCTACTCCATCCGTTGCCCCGGCACGATTTCAACGGCGAGATCAAGCTGGCCCATTATGAATACAGCGCCCGGCGCGTGGGGCAGGGCAAGGGCTTTGGGTTGCGGCTGCTGTGGCAAGCCCTCCGGACGCCGGTGGATAATTACACCCTGCGGGTTGAGGTTATCGACCGCGATGGCCAGATTTTACGCACCCTCGACCGGCAGCCGACCGGCGGTCAAGCCCCGACCGCCACCTGGCAGCGGGGCCAATTTGTGCGGGATCAGGTCGATGTGGTGTTACCCGCCAGCGCCCCACCCGGCGACGACGCCATCAGCCTACGCCTCAGTTGGCTGCGGCCCGACGGCTCCCGCCTCGCCGTGCGTCGCTGGTCAATCCCCCTCGGCGAGACGCTGCCGCTGGATACCTTGACCGTGACCGAGAAAGAGGGGCGGGTGTTCAAAGCGCCGTCGATGGCTTATGGCGTTGGGGCTAATTTGGAGAATAAAGCCAGGTTGTTGGGGTATGATGGTTCCACAGCGCAAGAGAGCGCCGGGCCGGTGGCGGGGCAGTTTCAGTTGAACCGGACGCTGTGCCAGAGCGAGCCGGCGACGTGCCGCTTGAATCTGGATGTTTATTGGCAGGGGATCAGCGAGATGGATCAGCTTTATTACGTCTTTCTGCACGTGGTCGATGAGAGCGGCCAGCTTGTGGCCCAGCATGACCGCCCGCCCGGCATCCGGGGCAAACAGCCGACCACCACCTGGCTACCCGACGAAGTGGTGACCGACCCCATCAGCCTCGACCTGCCGCCCGACCTGCCCCCCGGCGACTACGCGCTGCATATGGGCCTCTATCTCCATCCCGACGGCCCCCGTCTATTTGTACTGGACGAGGCGGGTCAGCCTATCGCCGACTCGGTGGTGATTGGGAGGGTGGAGGTGACGCCTTGAGATGCTTCCAATCCTCCAACACTCTGAACTTCTCGCTTTTTTGGTAGGTGTGGTAAAATGGATATAGTAATGATAATCAATAAAATAAGCCAAGTTAATGAGGCAAGGAGATGCCGATGAATGAACAAGAGCTACTCAAACGGATTACCATTGACCCCAAAATCTTTGGTGGCAAACCCATCATCCGAGATCGTCGCCTGGCCGTGGAGCATATTTTGGGGATGTTAGCCGCTGGCGATACCTGGGACACAATTTTAGAAGGCTACCCTTGGTTGGAACGGGAGGATATTCAAGCCTGTCTCGTTTACGCCCATCGTCTGGTCGGACATGAGCGTGTTGAATTAATGCCCTCTGTTGCCACATGAAGATTTTATT
>CAZWZZ010000325.1:0-6902 GCA_964638395.1 uncultured Caldilineaceae bacterium | reverse complement strand
ATCCGACCTTGACTCAGCCCACCTTGCCCGCCCGGAAATAATTTTCCGGGCTATCGAACAGCGCCCGATAAATCGGGCTAAACCGAAACCGGATTTATCCGGTGCTGTTTGATAGCCCGGCGAGTTCATCGCCGTGCGGGGGTAGGGAAAGGCGGGTCTTGGGGGGCAAAAGACTCAACATAAGAATGTGACATTGTCGAAGTAGAAAGGAGAAAAAAATGAGCGTCATCTGGTATAAATTTTTAGCCGATTTATGGGGTCACAAAGTCCGTACCCTGCTGGCGGTGTTGAGCATCGCCGCCGGAACGTTCGCCGTGGGTGCCGTGTTTGGGATGGCCGACCAACTGCTGGCGGGGATGGATGCCGCCCACCGGGCGGTCAATCCCTCCCACATCAATGTTTTCCTGGCAGACCGCATCGACCGGGACACGGCCATCCGCCTGGAGACGGTTCCGGGGGTCAAAGGCATCGAGGTGCTGAATGTAACCTCTGTGCGCTACAAAAAGCAGCCGGACGACGAGTGGGAGCCGGGCTTTATCGTCATGCGGGATGATTATGAGGAGATGGAGTATGACCTGTTGCAGCTCAAAGCGGGCGTGTGGCCCGACCGGAACGACATCGGTATCGACCGTTCGGCCAGCGATTTTTACGACATCCCCCTCGGCGACCAGATCATCTTCGAGCTGGACCAGACCGACCGCGCCCTGGACGTGACCGGCAAAATTCGCCACCCCTTCGTTCCCCCGCCCGCTTTTGGCGGCGAGGCTCGTTTCTTTGTCGATGCCGAGGGGCTGGAGCGGTTCGGTATCCCCACCGGTGAGTTTAACCAGCTGTTGGTGCAGGTCGAGCCGTACAGCCAGGAGCGGGCCGAAAGCGTCGCCTCGGAGATCAAGGATCGGCTGGCCAAAGAGGAGATCAGCGTGGCCAACACGATTTATCAGGACCCGACCGAGCATTGGGGCCGCGTCTTCATCGAAGGCTTCAACTTCGTCCTGCAAATCCTGGCGTTGGTCTCCCTCGTCGTCAGCGCCATTCTGGTAACCAACACCCTGACGGCGCTGATTACGCAGCAGACCAATCAGATTGGGGTCATCAAAGCTATCGGCGGCAGCGGTTGGACAATCCTCAAAATCTACCTGAGCAGCGTTCTGGTCTACGGTCTGTTGGCCTTTCTGATTGCGGTCGGGCCGGGGGCTTATGTGGCCTACATCCTGACCAAAATCTTTCTCAACCTGTTCAACATCGACTACGACACCTTCCAAATTTCGGGACTGGCCGTAGGCTTGCAAGCGGTGGCGGCGCTGGTGACGCCGCTCCTCGCCGCCCTACTGCCCATTTTCAAGGGGATGACCACCACCGTCCGCGAGGCCATCGCCAGCTACGGACTCGGTGGCAACTTCGGCGATAATTCGTTTGATCGCGGCGTAGACCGGCTGGGCCAGCGATTCTTGCCCTCCTCCTACGCCATCTCTTTGAACAATATGTTTCGGCGGAAGCCCCGCCTGATTTTGACCCAACTGGTGCTGATGACCGCCGGGACGATGTTTTTGGTGGTCATCAGCCTGGCCCAATCGACCGACCTGACCGTGAGCAACGACCTCGACCGGCGTGGTTACGACATCCGCATCGCCTTCGAGGATCGGCAGCGGTCCGACCGGGTCAGCCGCATGGCCGAGCGGCTACCGGCGGTGACAGAGAGTGAGGTGTGGCTGACCACGCCGGGATCGCTCTTGAAAGAGGGTCAGCGGCTCCGCGAGGCGGGAGTGGGGGTCATTTTGAACGGCATCCCCCTCGGCAGCCGGATGTATGAGCCGCTGATCGTGGCCGGACGCTGGCTCCAGCCGGGGGATGAGCGGGCGCTGGTCATCTACCAGGACATCGCCGAGGATTATGGCTTTGGCGTCGGCGACACCGTCACCCTCGACCTGGGCGAATTTGGGGATGACACCTGGCAAATCGTCGGCATCTTCCAGACGGTCTTCGCCGATGGTTTCGGCGGCGATCCGCTCTACGCGCCTCTGCACGCGGTCGAAGAGGCTACCAAAAAACATAACCGAGGCACGCAGATTCTGGTCCGCACCCAGCACCAGAGCGAAGCCTTCGTCAGCGCCGTCTCCAACCGGCTGAAGACCCTGTATGAGGAGCGACAGCGGGATGTCGATCTGATCGGCAGCGGCACCACCTTTGAGGATCGGGAGTTTGCCGACAGCCAATACGCTATCAACATCAATATGCTGCTGGCCCTGGCCGTCATCCTGGCACTCGTCGGCGGCATCGGCCTGATGGGGGCACTGTCGATCAGCGTGGTCGAGCGCACCCGCGAGATTGGCGTCATGCGGGCCGTTGGGGCCAAAAGCGGCACGATTACGGGCATGCTGGTCATGGAGGGCATTTTGCAGGGCTTGCTCAGTTGGTTGGTGGCCGTGCCGTTGTCGCTGCTACTGGGGCAGGTTATGGCCCAACAGATGGGGCAGATTATGTTGGATATCGACCTCGATTATGCCTACAGCTACGGGGCGGTGGCCATCTGGCTGGGCATCGTCCTCCTGATCGCCACGCTGGCCTCGGTGCTGCCCGCCCGCAACGCCACCCGGATCAGCGTCCGGGAGAGTCTGGCTTATGCGTAAATTGGGGGGTCATTTTTAGCAGTTACCCTGATTTTACCTCCGCCAAATCTGTACTATAATAGGCCCCCATCAGTGCCACGGGTGGGCATTTTTTTAAGCGGCGTAAGTTCCAAATCACAAGGTGAAATCCAGCTATGGCCTCAACCAACAGCAATCAAGAAACCTATCTCGTCGTCTTCCAACCCTCCGGGCGGCAGGCGCGGGTTCCGGCGGGCAAAACCCTGCTCGAGGCGGCCCGCGAAATGGGCGTGGAGATCGAAAGTATCTGCGGTGGGCAGCAGACCTGCGGCAAATGTAAAGTCATCGCCGATGTGGGGGACTTTTCCAAATACGGCATTGTTTCCAGCGCGGAGAACATCACCCCGCCCGGCGAGGAGGAGATCGAATATTGGGCCAAACGGCGGCGGGACCCCGGCCTGTATCGCCTCTCCTGCGCGGCCTGCGTCCTGGGCGATGTGGTCATCAACGTGCCGGAGGAGAGCCAGGCCCGCAAACAGATCGTCCGCAAGAGCGCCACGGTGCGGGAGTTCGTCCTCGATCCGGCCATCCGCCAATATTTTGTCAAAGTCAAACCGGCCGAACTGGGCGACGACCGGGGCGATTGGCAACTGCTGCAAGCCGCGCTGTCGGAAACCCACGGCCTGGAAAATTTACGGATCGACTACCCGGCCCTGCGTGATTTGCAGAAAACGTTGCGTCAGGGCAAGTGGGAAGCCACCGTCACCGTCTGGCAGGAGCAGGAGGTGGTCCGGGTCCAACCGGGGTACCAGGAGGGGGCCTACGGCATGGCCATCGACATCGGCTCGACCACCGTGGCCGGGCATCTGATCGATCTCCGCAGCGGCCACATCCTGACCACCGAGGCCATGATGAACCCCCAGACCACCTACGGCGAGGATTTGATGAGCCGGGTCAGTTACGGGATGATGAACCCCGACGGCGTCGAAAAGATGCACCGGGCCATCATCGACGCCCTGTCCACCCTCATCAAGCGGGCCACGCGGGTGGCCAAACTGAAGCCGGAGGATGTGACCGAACTGGTCCTGGTCGGCAACACGGTCATGATCGACCTGCTCCTGGGCATCGATCCCATCGAGTTGGGCGGCGCTCCCTTCGCCCTGGCCACCCACGACGCCCACGACTTCAAGGCCCGTGATCTGGGCCTTCAGGCCGGGCCGGGGGCCAACGTTCACATCCTGCCCTCGGAAGCCGGACACGTCGGCGCGGATAATATGGGCGTGGTCATCGCCGAGTCGCCCCACACCCAGGAGGACATCCTCCTGGTGGTGGACATCGGCACCAACGCCGAAATTCTGGTCGGCAACAAAGAGCATCTACTGTCCGCCTCCAGCCCGACCGGGCCGGCCCTGGAAGGGGGAGAGATCACCCACGGCATGCGGGCCGCACCGGGAGCCATCGAAAGGGTTCGTATCGACCCCGTCAGCCTGACCCCCCGCTTCCTGGTCATCGGCCAGACAGCGTGGAGCGATACGCTGCCCGACGAGACCATTCAGGCGGCCGGTATCTGCGGCTCCGGGATGATCGACCTGGTGGCCGAACTGTTCGCGGTCGGCCTCCTCGACCCCACCGGCAAATTTGTGGTCGATACGGCCTCGCCCAACTTCCGCCCGACCCACCAGGTGGGCGAATATATCGTGGCCACGGCGGCCCAAACCTCGACCGGCCAGGAGATTGTCATCACCCAGCAGGATGTCCGCAACATCCAATTTGCCAAGAGCGCCCTTTACACCGGGGCCAAACTGCTTATGGAGCGGCGGGGCGTGGAAAAGGTGGATCGGGTGCTGCTGGCCGGGGGCTTCGGGGCGCACATCGACAAGCAGCGGGCTATGATGATCGGCCTCTTCCCCGATTGTGATCTGGACAACGTCTACGCCGTCGGCAACTCGGCCGGGGATGGCGCGGTCATCTGCCTGCTCAACCGGGAGCGTCGCGCCCGCGCCCGCGAAATCGCCCGCTGGATCGATTACGTCGAAACCGCCGTCGAGACCAATTTCCAGGAGCGCTTCGTCGATGCTCTGGGCCTGCCCCACGCCACGGATGATTTTCCCCATCTCAAGGGGCTGATTCCCGAAGCGTCCGCCGTCACCGCCGGGGATGATCGGGAGCGTCGCCGGGCCAGGCGGGCACGGCGGCGGGCAAGAAAACGATGATAGAAATGTTGACTATCAGTAGACCGCCATCGCATCCTGAGTAAACCGAAGAATGAGGTTGTATCGAAGGGTGCTGCGGTTTACTGATTTTGGGAGGAGAACCATCTAAATGTCAATCTCCAGTCAAATCACGTCAATTTTGACAAACATTGTGAATGATAACAAATTCACGCCTGAGGCTGTTCAACCGTTTGAAGAAAAACTCTTTTTTGAGGGGGATAAACGCCGGGTCAATCTGGAACGTTTTGCCGTACTGCTGTTTCTATCGACCGTCATTGCTGCTTACGGGGTACTGGGTGACTCAACGGCGACCGTCATCGGGGCTATGATTATTGCCCCCTTGATGACCCCCATTATGGCCACCGCTGCCGGGCTGGTCATGGGGGATATGAGGCGAGCGGGGCGCTCTTTCTCTACCGTTGTCCTCGGAGTGGCCGGCGTGATCTTTACCGCCTGGGTGATCGGCAGCTTCCTTAGCACCACTGTGGTTTCCTATTCCACCAATACCCAGATTGTGGGCCGGGTTTCGCCCAGCCTGACCGATCTGGCGGTGGCCCTGGCCTCCGGGGCGGCGGGGGCTTTTGCGATGAGCCGGGCTGATGTGGCGGATACGTTACCGGGGGTGGCTATTTCCATCGCTCTGGTGCCACCTCTGTGCGTGGTTGGGATTGGCTTATCCGGGGGAGAATGGGTGGTCGCTTGGGGGGCGATGCTGCTGTTTCTAACCAACTTTCTGTCAATCCTGCTGGCCGGTGGCGGGGTCCTGGCTCTGTTGGGCCTGAGCGCGGCCAGCACTAAAAAATTAACCGGCACAGCCCGGCGCAAAGCCTTTATCTATATTGGGATTGGGACCTTACTGGTCTCCTTGCCGCTGGCCGCCACCTCAATCCAGGTGGCCACTGAAAGCCTGGCCGAGTTGCAGACCCGGCAATTTGCCCAACGGTGGCTTGACCAGACAGGCTTTGAGTTGATCAGAGTCGACGCCGGTGATCAAGAGATCGAGGTGACCATCACCGGATCGGGGGAGCTGCCCCCACCGGCTGATCTTGGAGAAAGCTTACAATCAGCGTTGTCCCCAACGGTCAAATTGAAAATAAAACTTGTTCCTGCCGAGACTTTGCTTTACCCGGAGATCGTTGCTGAGGAGTCGAACAGTCCCTAGCACAGCCTGCCTACTCAAGCCATTTTGCGAGGGGCGGCGGTAGCTCCAAAGATGAGGGCGAGGGGGTAAGCGTCACCCCCTCTTTGGGCATGATCGGCGTACCATATTGGCTGGCATACAGTTGGATAAACTTGGCCCCAAATAACACAATCGCCGTGGAGGTGAAGACCCAAATTAGAAAAACAAAGAGGGAACTGGCCGCGCCGTAGACGGAACTCAAGGAACTGACGGCCATAAAGATCGAAATCCCGTACCCACCCAGCCAAAACAGGATGGCCGTCACCAACGCCCCCAACCAGACATCGCCCCAGGCCACTCGTGCATCCGGCAAAAACTTGAAGATACAGGCGAAAACCAGCCACAAGATGAGCGGAACGGCCCCAAAACTGATGAGCGGGACCAGCCAGCGGGCAAAACCCAGCCCCAACAGATCATTTTGTATCAGGATGGTTCCAATCGACGTGGCCAACAACGACGCCAGCAATAAGATGCCGACTGAAAATGCGGCGGCTATCGTAGTCAAAAACTTTCGCAGCAGGGTGAAGCCTGTTCTAAACAAATTGTCTTTTTTGGGTTTGACCGGCTCCGGAGTCAGCCCCCACATGGCATTGATGGAGGCCTGTAGTTGCCGAAAAACCAGGCCGGCCCCGAAAAGCGTCACCCCCAGACCGATCAGAGACAGCAGGAGGGAGTCCCGCCTGACCGACTGATAGGCTTGTTGCAGGATGACGGCCAACTGGTCGGCCAGCGCATCCCCGCCTACCATCTCCGCCAGCTCGATCAGTTGGGTCTCCACCGCTGAGGGTTCATAAACCAGGGAGACAATCGCCAGAGACAGCGCCACCAGCGGTGCCAGAGAAAACAGGGTGAAGTAGGCCAGCGAGCCGGCGTATAAAATCGCGTTTTGCTCGGCCCAGGCCAGCAAGCTCTTGATTACCAACT
>CAZWZZ010000324.1:0-6908 GCA_964638395.1 uncultured Caldilineaceae bacterium | reverse complement strand
CTTCCAGCCACTTCGTTTGACGAGATGTTCAACTGATGGTATGATTACTTCATCAATCAAACCTCGGCGACGTAGCCAAGTGGTAAGGCAGAGGTCTGCAAAACCTCCATTCGCGGGTTCGAATCCCGCCGTCGCCTTCTAAAACCGCCGGTTTGGGCGGTTTTTTTGTTTGACACTTTTTGTAAAGTGTCTACAATAATCCCTATGAAATCACCATTTCCGGGTATGGACCCCTATCTGGAGCATCCTACACTCTGGCCGGATGTCCACAATAGCTTGATTACGGCCATTCGGGATGCGTTGACCCCACAGGTAGCCCCCCGCTACTATGTGGCTCTGGAGCGGCGGACCTACCTGCTCAAGCCGGATGATGTCGTCTTCGTCGGGCGGCCTGATGTGGCCGTCGTGGCCCACCAACCGACCCCGAAACCGGCGGCTTTGCCGCTGGCCGAAGCGGGCGTGGTGGAAGTAGAGGTGCCGATGCAGGATGAAGTCAGCGAGAATTTTCTCGAAGTGCGGGAGGTCAAGAGCGGTAAACTGGTCACGCTGCTGGAGCTACTCTCCCCGGTCAACAAACTGCACGAGGAGGGGCGTAGCCAATACCTACAAAAGCGGGCCAACGTTTTTATGTCCCAGACCAACCTGGTCGAGATCGATCTGCTGCGGGCCGGGGAGCCGATGACCGTCATTGGCAAGCCGGGACGGAGCGACTACCGCATTCTGGTCAGCCGGGCCTGGCAGCGTCCCCGCGCCCAATTGTACCCCTTCCATCTGCGCCAGCCCATCCCCACCTTCCCCCTGCCCCTTCTCCGCCAGGATGAGCCGCCGGAGGTCGATATCGGAGCCATTCTCCACGCCCTGTATGAGCGCGCCCGCTTCGATCTCCGCCTCGATTACAGCCAATCGCCGGTGCCACCCCTTTCTGAGGAAGATGCGGCCTGGGCCGAGACGTTGAGCCAGTAATTCGGCTTGACCGCTTTTTTCAGGGGAGTCGGGTTTAGATCACCTGGACCCAGAAAGAGATACGGTGTTGGCCCTTGTGCTTGATCTGTTTATAACGGCGTTCGACCCGGATAGGCCGCCGGTGTTTGTTGAACAGTTCCAGCGTATATTCGATCATTTCGATTTTATCGGCCTCCGCCGGAGCGAGGAGAACGAACCCGCTCAGATGCTCTTCGTAATCAAAGCGGAGTTTGCCCGTCGGGTTCATAAAAAAGTGGGTCTGGCTGGGAATTGTCAGATGGTAATCGACCTCGGCCACGAGCCGACCATTCTGCAATAGGGCACCGCGCCCTTCTAAGATGTCGCCAGGATTCATAAGTCGCCTTCGTTATTTTTATTGATCGGCAGCGCCGAATTGTCGGATTTTTCTGATGCGGTCGAGGACGCGGCGTGGGGTGCGGCGGGCGGGCGGTTGATGAGTACGTAGGGTTCCAAATCGAGGAGGCGACGGTAGAGGTAGCTGCCCAACACCCGGATCGTGGCGATGGTCGGCGCGGCCAGCAACAGCCCCAACGCCCCGCCAACGCTGGCCCCGGCGATAATGCCGACGATGACGATGGCCGGCGAGAGTTGCAACCGATTACCGATAATGCGGGGAATTAGATAGTTCGTATCGATCTGCCACATCACAAAATAAAAAACACCCACCAGCAGGGCAAAAGCCCAGGACGGCAGCGGAATCCAGGTCGAGCCTTGAAAATAGGCAAACAAAATGCCAATGGCCCCGGAACCGCCATAGCCCCAATTAGGGATGAGTTCCAGCAAGGCTGCCACAATCCCCAAGATAACCGCCCCCCTGATCCCCAGAATAGCCGTAACCCCGCCGATAATAAGGCCAACAATGATGGCCAACGTGACCTGACCAATGAAGTAAGTTTTCCAGACCCTATCGATCTCGCGACGCAATTCTTTGAACTCTTGCAGATAATCAGGCGGAATCCAGCTATCGACCCAATCGCTAAAACGATTCGCATCCAGCAGAAAATAGTAACCGACCACGAAGATAAAAATGGCCCAGACAAAGGCCCCGGCAATATCAACCGCCACATCCGCCGCGACCGAGGCCAGAGGCGAAACCACCTGATCCAGGCTACCGGTTACCGGCTCGATGAGGACCCCCAGATTAAAAGTGATCTGACCCAGCAGCACGATATCTTGGTCAACCCAGTTATCAATCGACTGGCTCAACTCTTCGAGGTTGACATCTAAAATGTTGATTTGACTGACGAGCAAGGGTGCGCCCAGCGTCGGAATCAAAGCCAGAATGAACAGGAACAGAAAATAGACGATGGCAGCGGCCAGCCCCCGTTTTAGCGGAGTCCGGTCCGTCAACCAGTTGACCAGGGGATTAAGGAGATAGGCAAAGATGACGGCCACCACCAGCGGGGCCAGAACAATGCTAAAGCGCCAGATAGCCAGACCGAGCAGGACCAGACATGTGACCAGAATGACTCGTTTGGTTGGGGTTGTCCATTTTGGGGCAGATGACAAGGTTGTTCTCCATAAAAACAAGATACCAAAAAAGAGATACCAGCGAGGGTATCTCTATGTTAAACTGGTATGGAAAGTATAACCTGTAACCTTAACAATGAGCAATTTGCGTCCTCAGTTCTTAGTGAACGAAACTGATCTGTTCAGGGGGCCAGTAGGAAAACCAGGCCCGACCAATCACATCACTCAAAGGCACCGTTCCAAAACTACGTGAGTCGTTAGAAAAGGCGCGGTTGTCGCCCAGAACGAAAATGTGAAGAGGCGGCACCGTCGTGGGGCCGAAGGAGCCGGCCGTGGCTGTGGTTAGATAGGGTTCGTTCAACATTTCGCCATTGACGAAGACGCGACCATCGTGAATTTCGATTTGATCCCCCGGCAAGCCGATGACCCGTTTAATCAGCAGCTCGTTGTTTTGATCGGGCATGCGGATGACCACGACATCGCCTTGCTGGGGGCCGTCGAAACCGAGGTATTGGCGCAGGTAAGAATTATAGGACAGTTTTTCAACGATAAGCCGCTGGTCGGTATGGAGATTTGGCTCCATGCTCTGCCCATACACCCGGGTGGCCTGCGCCAGAAACAGGTTGATAAGTAGCGCAATTAGCACCGCCGGAACAATCGTTTCCAAAACCTCTTTGGTCAGATGAAAAAACCGCTTGAGCAACGATTTTTTAGGGGGCGGTTCCGGCTCCCAGGAATACTCGTCGGGCGGGTATTGATTTGGATACATCAATAACTCTCCTATCCAAATACAATGGCGCGATGATGATTAACGACGTCCCCGATTTCCCCCACCGCGCCGGTCAGAACCACCCCGGTTTCCGCCACGTCCGCCACGATTACTCCCGCCACGGCGACTGCCGCCACTGGGCCGGCGGTCATTCTCGCGGGCTTCTTCGAGGGACCAGCCCTCCAGAACGGCCTGGCGCGAGAGGCGGATTTTGCCTTCGCTGTCGATGTTCGTGACCATCACCATAATCTCATCGCCGACCTGGACGACATCTTCAACAGAGGGAACCCGGTAATCGGCCAGTTGCGAGATCGGCACCAGGCCATCCGTATTGGGCAGAATTTCAACGAAAGCGCCGAAGTTGGCGGTACGCACGACCTTACCGGTGTAAATCTTACCAGGTTCGGCTTCCTCGGTCAACGCCTCGACTTGAGCGATAGCCATCGCCGCCCCTTCCTGGTTGTCGGCAGCGATGTAGACAATGCCGTCATCATCGATGTCGATCTTGGCTCCCGACTCCTCCTGAATGGCCCGGATGGTCTTACCGCCGGGACCGATGATCTTGCCGATTTTCTCCGGGTCGATCTGCAAGGTGCTGATGCTGGGGGCGTAGGGGGAGTAGCTACCCCGTGGGGCCGGTAGAATCTCACTCATCCGGTCGAGAATATGAAAACGGCCCTCTTTGGCCTGGGCCAGGGCTTGCTCCATCACGGCCCAATTCAGACCGCTAATTTTGATGTCCATCTGGAGGGCGGTGATGCCCTCGCGGGAGCCGGCCACTTTGAAGTCCATATCCCCCAAAGCATCCTCCATGCCCAGGATGTCGGTCAGCACGGCAAATTTCTCCCCTTCCTGAATGAGGCCCATCGCCACCCCGGCCACTGGCGCTTTAATCGGCACGCCGGCATCCATCAGGCTCAAGGTGCTGCCGCAAACGCTGGCCATCGAGGTCGAACCGTTAGAACTGAGGGCCTCGGAGACGAGACGCAGGGTGTAGGGAAAATCGTTGAAATTGGGCAGAACCGCGACCAAAGCCCGTTCGGCCAGAGCGCCGTGGCCAATAGCCCGGCGGTTGGGCGACCCCACCCGCCCGGTTTCACCGGTGGAGAAGGGGGGGAAATTATAGTGATGCATATACCGCTTGAAGTCGCGGGGGCTGAGGGTGTCCAGGCGTTGCTCATCACGCGGCGTGCCCATCGTCGTAATCGTCAAGACCTGGGTTTCGCCTCGAGTAAACAACCCGGAGCCGTGAGCGCGGGGCAACGTCCCAACACTGCCCCAGATGGGGCGAACGGAGCGGGTGTCTCGGCCATCGGGCCGGGTGCCGCCCTCCAAAATACGGGCGCGAACGGCCTTTTTCAAAACATCGCTGAATACGGTATGAACGTCGTGGGGCGTTACCGTTTCATCTTCCTTAAAATGCTCCAACGCTTCGTTTAAGACGACATCACGGGCCGCCTGACGCTCCTGTTTATCCCCCTCGACCAGCAGCGCCTTTTCCACTTTGTCGCCCAACCAACCTTTAATCTTGTTAGCAATCTCTTCATCCGGGATGGCAAATTCAAAGTCCATCTTCGGCTTGCCGATTTTATCCCGCATCTCTTTCTGAACTTGAATGATATCCTGAATTGATTCGTGGGCCAGGCGGAGGGCATCCAGCATTGTTTCTTCGGGGACCTCATAAGCACCGGCCTCGACCATCAGGATGGCATCTTCCGTGCCGGCTACACGCAGGTCCAGTTCGCTCTGCTCCATGTCAGCGGTGGAGGGGTTGACCAACAATTGGCCGTCGAGCAGCCCAATCCGTACAGCCCCGATTGGCCCATCCCAGGGAATATCGGAAATCATCAGGGCGGCGCTGGCGCTGTTGATGCCCAAAATATCGAGATGCCGTTCGCCATCGGCCGAGAGGGCGGTGATGATGATTTGGACTTCGTTGCGAGCGCGTTTATCGAACAGCGGGCGCAGAGGCCGGTCGGTCAGACGGCACAGCAAAATAGCATCTTCGCTGGGGCGACCTTCGCGCCGGAAGAAACTGCCGGGAATCCGCCCCGCTGCGTACATCTTCTCTTCATAATCGACACTGAGCGGAAAAAAATCGATGCCTTCCCGCACACTTTTGGAGGCGGTCGCCGTCGTCAGCAGCATACTATCGCCGGAACGGACGATAACGGCCCCGCCGGCCTGTTGGGCAAGACGACCGGTTTCAAAAACGATCTCATCATTGCCCAGCTTGGTTGTAAAACGATGCACTTCTGGTGTAGACATAATAAAAACTCCTTAAGGTTAGATGCCCCCCTCGGAGTCCAGGAACTGGAGAAAAGGACAGAAATAATTGTCAACCCTTACTGATACAGCGCTGCTCCGAGCCGGTTTGTAACCGACGACGTGGGGCATAGACCCACTATGAGCTATCAGCCTTCTATCCCTTTCTCCAATGCCTGCGCTCCGGGAGAGGACTATGATTGAAATGGGTGGCTTAAAACAAACGAGTAGAGGGCACGTCGATCACCTCTACTCGCAAATTTCCATTATTATTCAAAAGAATTGCAAAGTTGCCCCCAACGTAGCATCGAGGTGCTATCTCCAACGTGATTAAAGAGAGAATGGGGCACTCACAATCCATAGGCTTATTTCCGCAAACCAAGTCGTTCGATGAGCGATTTATACCGCTCGGGGTCTTTGTTCTTCAGGTACTCTTGGTGGCGACGACGCTGGCCGACCAGTTTGAGCAACCCCCGGCGGGAACTGTTGTCGTGTCTGTGAACCTTCAGATGCTCTTGAAGCTGGTTGATCCGCTTCGTCATCAGTGCAATCTGTACATCTGACGAGCCGGTATCCCCCTCTTTGGTTTGAAATTCTGCAATAATCCTATCTTTTTCTTCTTTCGTAAGACCCATTAACTTTTTTCTCCTGTCGTTAACGTCGGGCGACGAACCAGTATTTTGTATACCAGGTTCAAGCCCCAAAGGTATAATAAAAGGTGACTGTTAAAACAGCTTGACTTCAAAATTATAGCACGATTTAAGGTCAAGGCAAAATTTATGAAAGTTATTTCTTTTGACGGGCTACTGCGGCCTGAGCCACAATGTCCTCGATCTGTTCCAGATGGCTGCTGTCGTGGTGCAGGCCCATCACAAAACGGGCCGTCCCGTTGATAGGCCCTTTTAGCCAGCGATATTCACGGCTGATCGTTAGGTTAGGGGTCGCCGGCCAGACATCCAGGGTGGCCAGGCGCATACGGCGGCTCTCTTCCAGGCGGTCGCGGCATTGGGCAATCGTCGTCACCCTCTGCCAGGGCACTTCATAGCGGGAGCGCCCTTCGCGCTCCACGCCGCGAGCCATCTCCGCCGCCAGAAACGCCGCCTCCTCAGCGGAAGCCGTCGTGTGGACGATAACGTGGCCCAGCGTCCAGGACATATTCACCTCAGCCTCGGTCGCTGCCGCGTGATCCACTGCTTCGGGATCATCCGGCTCAAACGTGACATCAGCATCAGTGCAATCGGCAATCAGAGCCATCATAGTATCGACCATTTCATTCGTTAGACGGCGCAAATCGTCCCGCGTCAAATCGCGGCACAAGTCGGCCATCGTCATCTCTTTTTTGTTAACTTTGGTAAAATCCAGCATCAACGTTATCCTTTGTAGGGTAAAAATTCCTCATTCTTCATTCTTCTCATTGTTC
>CAZWZZ010000323.1:0-6911 GCA_964638395.1 uncultured Caldilineaceae bacterium | reverse complement strand
CAGACGCTCTATCCCGATTTGTATGGAGATAAATAGCGGGAATCGTATCTATTCAACCGTTGCCCTAAAAACAGCGATTTCATAGCGGGGATTAGGAGATTTGGGGATTTTATCTAAAAAATTTATCCCCTAATCCCCAAATCCCCGCGAAAAAAGGTCGTTTTTGTAGTAGGCTGACACATCTTGAACAACAACACTACAGCGGATTAAGAAAAAACGGATAGAAAAGGCGTGCCATCCGCTATTTTCTAAATCCGTTGTAGTGTTTAGACTGTGCAAAATGTCGTTGACCCTTACAGAAAAAAGGTCGTTTTGGATGTCTGCTGAATAGTTAGCGGGAATCAAAAAAAGGTGGGATTGGCTTGATCCCACCTTAATGAGGTAACGTTCGGCACTACTTCTTGACGAACTGGTCGATGCCTTCGTCTTTCCAGACTTTCAACGTTTTCTGGTCGTTGTTTTTGATCTTGACGCCGATGGCGTTGACCGGGTAATCATATTTCTTCTGAATTTCGATCCAATTTTTCTTGACGCTTTTTTCCAGAGCCATGTCGTATCTCCTTAAGATATATGTAGTAAATGGGTGTTGATGTAAGTAGTTTTGAATGTTTGAATAAGTACTATCTGCTAACTTGCGTATAGAATATCACACCCCGGCCGGAAACGCAGTGGGAAAAGGCCGTATCTTCGGATAAGAAAAAAGACCACTGTTCGTGGTCTGGGAGGGTGGTAGGATTACCCTTTGTGCTAAGTAGTTTCCATAACTAACGTACAACATCTGAATTGGCCATCATCGACCAAGTTGCCGTTGGGTGCATCCCAAACATCAGGCGACTTTTGTGCTGCTCCCGGTGGATTGCCAAATCCGCCGCTCTTGGGCTTGGATTTGGCAATTTTGATTGACTGACACATTTAAGACTTCGGAAGTCTACACCACGGGTCAAGCAGCCTTCGGGGGCTAACCCTCGGCCAGGGTTGTTAGCTCCAGCCACCGTTCTTCCGCCGCCAGAAGGTCAGCCTGCACCCGTTCTAAGTCAGCGGCCAGCTTTTCCAGCCGGACGAAATCGCTACCGGCGCTGTTGATCTCCTGCTCTAACCGGGCTTTGGTCGCTTCCAGCGTTTCGATCCGGTCGTCCAGGGCGGTCAACTCCTGCTGCTCCCGGTAGCTGAGTTTGCGGGGGCGTTGGGGGGCGGGTGACGGTTCGGCTTTTTTGGAGGGGTCTGGCCGGGGCGGTTCGGTAGAAACCTGGCGCAGTTGGCGATAGGTATCGTAGGGGGTCGGGTAGCGGCTGGACAGGTCGCCGGTTTCAAAATCAATCAGGAAATCGACGTTGCGATCCAGAAAATAGCGGTCGTGGCTGACGACGATCAAGCTGCCCTGGAAATTGTCGAGAAACTCTTCCAAAACTGTCAGCGTGTTGATGTCGAGGTCGTTGGTCGGCTCATCCAAAAAGAGAACGTTGGGCTGTTGGGCCAGGACGTGGAGCAGATAGAGCCGCCGCCGCTCGCCGCCGCTCAGACTGCCGATGCGGGTTTGCTGCTCCGGCGGCGTGAACAGAAACCACTCCAACATCTGCCGGGCCGTGATCCGTTCGCCGTCATTACTGCGGATGAGCGGCGTTTCGGCCTCGATAAACTCGACGACCCGCATCCTGTCGATCAAATCCTCCCCCTGCTGGTCGTAATAGCCCACCTGCACCGTCTCCCCCCAGGTAACCGCGCCGCTGTCCGGCTCCGTTTTCCCGGCCAAAATATCCAGAAAAGTACTCTTCCCGCTGCCGTTCGGCCCAATCAGGCCGAGCCGGTCGCCCGGTTGGAGTCTGAAATCGGTGTTTTGAAAGAGACGCAGGTCGCCGTAGGCTTTGCTGAGGTTATTCACCGTCAAAACCTGTTTGCCCAGGCGCCGGCTGGCCAGGGCCAGCGATACCCGTTGGTCGCCCCGGTCATACTCAAGCTGTTGTAGGGCCTCGATGTTCTGTTTACGGGCCTTTTGTTTAGTGCCTCGCGCCTTTGGGCCGCGCCGTAGCCACTCCAACTCGCGGCGCAGACGATTTTGGCGCTTGGCTTCGGCGGCGGCCAGTTGGTCGTGGCGTTGGGTGCGTAGCTCCAGATATTTGCTGTAGTTGCCGGGGTAGTTGATGAGGCGGCGGCGATCCAGTTCAACGATGCGGTTGACGACCCGATCCAGAAAATACCGGTCGTGCGTCACCATCAACAGCGCCCCACTCCGTTTGAGCAGATACTCCTCCAGCCAGGCGATGGTGTCGGTGTCGATGTGGTTGGTCGGCTCGTCGAGGATGAGCAGGCTGGCCGGGTTGATCAGGGCGTGGGCCAGGGCCGCCCGCCGCCGCTGTCCGCCGCTCAACGTGCCCAATGTGGCCCCGAAATCGGTCAGGCCCAGCCGGGTCAGGATGGTTTTGGCCTCGGCCTCCGCCGCCCAGCCACCGCTGCGCTCCATCTCGTGGCTGATTTCGGCGAAGCGGGCCTGCCGGGCCGGGTCGTGAGGATCACGCTGGAGTTGCTCGCTGACCCGTTCATACGCTCGCAACAGCCGGATTTGGGGCGCGTCACTCTCGAAGACGTAATCGAGGACGCTCTGGCTATCATCCAGGGCCGGTTCCTGGGCCAGGTATTGACTGCGGACGTGGCCCCAGACGACGACCTCCCCCCGATCCACCGGCTCCAACCCGGCGATGATGTGCAGCAGAGTTGTCTTACCGCTGCCGTTCGGCCCGATCAGGCCGATGCGGTCGCCGTCGTTGATGAGCAGATCGACCTGATCGAGCAGCAGCCGTTCGCTGTATTGTTTGGAAACTTCTTTGAGGGTGACTAAATTCATTCGTAGATTGGGCCTTTAGGTGTGATGAGGACAAGTATAATCTGAATGTTGGATTTGCCCAATCCGGGCGATTTAGCCGGTTTTGGTGATGAGCCGGGAGGCGGTCTCTCCACCGAGACGGGCGATGACCCAGGCCACGGTCATCGTCGGCAGGAAATGGGTCATCGGCAGCAGCCCCTCGACCACGGCCACGCCCCGCAGCGGTTTCAAGCCCAGCCAACTGAGGATGGCCCAGGCAAAGGGGGCCGACAGAAAGTCGAGACCAAAGTCGAGCAGATCGAGCAGCAGCACCACGCTGAAGGGGGTGTAGCGCAGAGCCATCATAAAGTCGGCCTCGGGCGGGATTTCGATATGGCGCACCCGCCAGACGACCCAGACGAGAACCACACCCGCCAGAATAAGCGCGACGGCCATCGCCCCCGCGATAAGATACAGAATTTGTTCGAGATTCAGCGTGCCCAGTTGTTCCATTATCATCTCCTTTATGTCAAGCAGACTTGAATAGTTGCATTTTCAGTAGATCGCAGCACCCTTCGATACAACCTCGCTCCTCGGTTTACTCAGGCTGTGTCCTGAGCTTGTCGAAGGGATGCGATTGCGAGCTACTTATTTTAAGAATGTTAATATTTTATCAGACTTGACCCAGTATAACAATCCATTTTGAGTGTTGGTTCATATCCCCAAGAAATTTGGTTGACAACTTCGTAAAACGTAAGGCGCAAAACGTAATGTTTTGACAAAATAATGTCTTACGTTTCACGTTTTACGGCGTGATGTTGCTCAACCTGGCGGGTAAAAAAGTATCAACTTATTCTGAACCATCTCCATTTTGACTCTTGCTTTTCTTAAAACGACGTTGATTGGAGATTTGTTACGGTTTTGTCAGACTTCGGAAGTTTTTGAGAGTCAACGGCTCGTGATCCATTCTCTACAGCGCCGCAATCTCCACATAGGGCACGCGCCCATCCAGCTTGTCGTGAAACGCGGCCTCCTCGGCCCAGCAGACGGTGTAGAGGCGGCTGTAGTAGGGGATGTGCCAGGTGCGACGGGCCACGGCCAGCAGCGGGTCACGCTCGGAGAGGCCCACCATCAGGTAGGCATAGCCTCGCGTCGCCGCCAAATTATACGCCGCCCGGAGCAGCCCGGCGAAGATGGCCGGATCGTTGTCAGCCACACAAATAAAGCTGGCGTAGGCAAAATGGATTTTGTGGCCGGGCGGGGTGAGCGGCCTGGCCCCGGCCAGCCGGAGAGCCAGGTTGTAGAGGAACCGCCAACGGCGCAGCGAGCCGTGATAAGCCTGGACCACCGTCTGTTTGTAGCCCGTTTGGTCCCACAGACCGATGACCCCGACGATGCGCCCCTGCCGCCGGGCAACGATGAAATCGGTCGGGGCAAAATCGCGGGTGAGGGCCTGGCTCGGAAGACCTGCCAGGTTTCCAACACCTTGTAGGTCTGGCTGTAAATCCGGCTGGTTTGAAAAACTTGCCAGGTTTCCAACACCTTGTAGGTCTGGCTGTAAATCCGGCTGGTTTGAAAAACCTGCAAGGTTTCCAACACCTTGTAGGTCTAACCCTTGTAAATCCGGCTGGCTGATAAAATCACTTTCCTGATAAACCGGAAAAAACTGTTTCGCCGCCCCATACGTCCGGAGAAAATGGACGATGTCGCCCAGATCATTGGCCGAGGCGGGGTGAATATCAAACGGTGTGGGGGCTGATTTTTTGGGACGGCGCAAAATAATGGCCAGGGTGCAGAGGCGATCCACCTCCCGGTAGGCGGGGAATGTCCGCCGCGCCCGCTTGACCAACACTCCCTGAGCCTGGTTGTTGCCTTCGATGATCGTGGTGATGTACCCCTGCACCCGACCATCGGCGTGCAGCTCCCGCAGCAGCCGGAAGCCACCACTCACCACCCACCGTCCCTGATGTTCCGCCGCCACCCGCAGTTGGCCGATGTAGCCCACCTCCTCCACCTGGCCGTTGATGAATAGGGGGCGGGTCGAGCGGCTGGCCACGCCGACCACTTCGCCGCTCGGTTGGTGCCGAGCAGCCAGGATTTGATAGAAATGGCCCATCGTCCCGCAGCCGAGGAAATAGTTCGGCTCCCGCTCGTAGGTCAGCGTTACCTGGCCGGGGATAGGATTGCTCCGCAGCAGCCGGCGCAGCGCCGGGTCGTCGGCGAGCGTGGCTAAATCAAATTGAAAGCTCATAATCAAATCAGAAACGGTCACAGGACTGACGCCTATGATTGCTCATTTTTTAATAGAGCGAAATGTCGTGTTGCCTCAATTTGGAACGAATTGAGAGTCACCCTCCTCTGTTCAAGATATATTTCTCGAAGGCCGCCGCCGTCCAGGGTAGAGCCGGTACAAAGAAATGGTCGTGAATGGCCTGGGCATATTGCCGGATTTCCCACTGGGCATCCTCGGCCATCCGCAAACTCAGAAAGTGCATCAAATTGTGAGCGTCAGCCTTGACCACCCAGGTGTAATAGACCGAAAAGCCGGGCAGGAACAGCCGAGCCTGCTCCTTCGCCACACCCGCAGCGAGGGCTTGCTCATACAACGCATACCCCTTTTTGTAGATCGCCATCATCTCCGCCGTCAGCCGCTCAGCCTCCGCCGGATCAATGGTTCCTTCACTCCCTTGTTTATTATCTTTGGCCTGTTTACGCCACTCGTCCGGCACGTAGAAATCTTCTTCTTTGAAAGGTGTGTACCGCCCGCTCTGTGCGTTAACGTGCCAGGTACGATGTCGAACCCATTGCCCACTCTGTTACCGCCGATCAAAAGATCGGTGGCTACCTCATTTCTGGGTAGCTCTTACGGTTTCCCGCAAGTTCGGACTATACCTTGATCTCAGAAAGATCCCCGCCGTCTAGTCTCTACACCTTCCCTGTTCGGGCTTGGCTCGGTATTCCCATACCTTAGGCTTAGGGTTCACCGACTTTGACGGGCTTCACCTATCTCGTCGCCGAGTAGGGGGCAGCTATATTTTCCATCCGCAAATTTAATAATGCCTTTTTTTACGAGAGCATAGGCTATTTCAAGTAAGTCTGACGTGTACTGCTTATTCTGTTCGCTTGTGCAAACATACAAGTTATTTAAGCTGTTATCTTGCTTGTCGCCGTTGATGTGATGAACGCAACCGCCATTAGTCTCAAAAAATTCAACCCCATACTCTTCGCAGATAACATAAATATGCTCTCTTACGTAATTTGTGCTATCAGCGAATTGATGCCCAGGTTTATGCAATTTAACGTACCCTTGGGAATCAATTCGTCTCCCCCCCTTCCAAACGTGACTATTTTTTCCGGATGGAGAAGGAGATTTCTCTCTAGCTATTAAGCCAGCACATTTTTTGCATAGAGTATTATTTTTTTGATAAGACGGTCTGCTAACTGTCCTTTTCTTTTTACATCTCGGACAAATCAGGACAAATTTCTCGATCTCAGCTTGACGATCTCTCTTTCTCTTACATCGCTTCGAACAATAAATTTGACTTACTTTACCCTCGTATTCCCTATCACATATTGGACAGACCTTAACAAACAATGTTTTGGCCTTGTCCTCTCGATAACACTCTGGGGAACAATACTTTTTTGCTTGGCTGTCGTATCTCTCCACTTCTTTACCACAATTCAAGCAATTGTATTTTATTTTTGGCATCTTTACACCCATTATGTCACAATTATGATTTCCCATAATTATACCATATTAGATGCTATAAACATTACGGATGAGAACTCTACCAAACAACGACGGGTGCGCGTACCCGGAACTTGAACTCTACCTGCTCAAACGGGGATGTGTGCCGGTGGCGTAGCAGATAAAATAGCAATTTCCTGTCCTGCTCCGGCCCTTTGCTCTCTCCTAAAAATGAGACACGGGCCGCGTTGACAATGGCCAGGTCATCCCCCATCATATCCTGGAGTTCAACCCACCCCTTGTCTAAAACAGCAATCCGTTTGTCGAATAAATCATTGTTCATTAATACGTATCATCCTTTCTATGGCTACCGTAACTTTTGAGCAGACCATTATACACGTTAAAACATAGAGACAGCAAACATCT
>CAZWZZ010000322.1:203-6916 GCA_964638395.1 uncultured Caldilineaceae bacterium | reverse complement strand
TTTGGAGCGGCTGCACCCCTTGATACGCCTTTTCAAGGCTACTCGGGATGCGAACCACGTAACTCCTATTTGTTAAACCCGGCTTTCGTCTCTATAATTTATAACCAGAGAATTTTCAGCAAGCACGGCAATCTACTATAAGAAGCTGTTTTAAAAGTGGAAGTTTACAGAGTTATCCACAGATTTACACAGATAGTCACAGATTGTTATCAGAATTTTGATACTATCAGTGACAATCTGTGTCTATCTGTGGACCCTGGAACTCTTTTAAATAAAACAGTCTCTAAGGAGTGACAATGGCGACTCTGACCCCGCCCGAACTGTTAGACCTCGACATCCAACTGCCCGACCTGGAACTCCCGACGGAGGATGGTATTCCCTTGGAATCAAACTGGCATCGCATCGAGATGAACCTGTTGATCGACTCGATCCACCATTATTGGCAGGCGCGTGACGATTATTTCGTCGGCGGCAATATGTTTCTCTACTTCAGCCTGGAGCAAGCCCGCAACCGGGATTATCGAGGCCCGGATTTCTTTCTGGTCAAAAATGTGGATGGGAGCCAACCCCGAGTGGCGTGGGTGGTCTGGGAGGAGCAGGGGCGTTACCCGGATGTGATTATCGAGTTGGCCTCGCCCAGCACGATTGAAGTCGATCTGGGTCTCAAGAAAAAGTTGTATGAGCAGACGTTCCATACCTCCGAATATTTCTGCTACGATCCGGGCAGCCAGCGGCTACTGGGCTGGCGTTGGGCCGCTGGCGGCTACACGGAATTGGCGGCCAATGAGCAGGGCCGGTTGTGGAGTCAAGAGGTGCAAGCCTGGGTGGGGCTGTGGGAGGGCGAGTTTCAAAAGATGAGGGCCACCTGGCTCCGCTTCTACAGTGAGGCCGGGCAGTTAGTATTGACCAAAGGCGAAGCCGAGGCTGAACGGGCGGAGGCCGAGGCTCAACGGGCGGAGGCCGAGGCGCAACGGGCCGAAGCCGAAGCGCAGCGGGCCGAAGCGGCCGAGGCTGAGGCGGCCCGGCTGCGAGCGTTATTGGCCAAACATAACATCGCCGATGATGACGTGGACTGGTAACCATTGCCTCACCGCTTCTTCATCCCCCCTGAATGGCTGACGCCGCCCACCGTGACCCTCTCCGGGGAGACGGCCCGCCAAATTAGAACCGTGCTACGGATGCAGGCCGGTGCTGAGCTTGTCCTGCTCGATAATTCAGGCATAGAATGGCAGGTGCGGCTAACCCAAATCGCTAAAAACAGCATCGAAGGCCAGATCATCGACCGCCGCCCGGCAGCCGGTGAACCGGCGACCCGAATTACGCTCTACCAGGGCACGCTCAAAGGACAAAAGTTTGAGTGGGTGTTGCAAAAAGGGACAGAGTTGGGCCTGAGCCGTTTCGTGCCGACCATTTGCCACCGCTCCGTGGTGAACAAAGCCGGGACCATCGCCAAAAAGCGCGAGCGTTGGCAGCGGATCATTCAGGAAGCGGCCGAACAGAGCGGCCGGGGTAAATTGCCGCCCCTCACGTCGGCCCTCTCTTTTGAAGCGGCCCTGAGTCAGGCGCGATCCGAACAGAATCTGCTGTTGATGCCCTGGGAAGCGGCCAGCGAGTCACCCCTCAAAAAAATCCTGCGCCAACAAGCATCCCGAAACCTGGCCCTGTTCATCGGCCCCGAGGGTGGATTTACCACGGAGGAGGCCAGCCTCGCTGCGGAGGCCGGAGCGCATCTGGTCAAGCTCGGTCCCCGGGTTTTGCGGGCGGAAACAGCCGGGCTGGCCGTTTGCGCCGCTATTCTGTATGAACTGGGTGAGTGGGATTGAGGCGCAATGGGCCTCAAGCGGTGGCTCAACAATTGACTCTCTGCCCATCCCACGTTAGAATGAAAAGGTCAAAATAAAGTCTTCATAAACACCACCCAATGCCAACAACCGCTAAAATTCAAGACCCCTACATTCTCTATATTGATGACGAACGCTCGATGATCGAGTTGGTTCATCAGACCCTCAAATTTTTTGGCTATAAAGTCGTGGCGGCGATGACAGGCAAACAAGGGTTGGCGATGATGCGGGAGCGCAAACCGGACCTGCTTCTTCTCGATTTGATGATGCCTGATTTCAACGGCTGGGATATTTACCGGGCCGTCAAAAGTGACGCGGCCCTGGCCGATATTCCCGTTATCATCATCACCGCCAGAACGCCCGACGCCGGCCACACCGTTCTCGATGATTTGCCTCCCGCCGATGCCTACATCATCAAACCCTTCGATATTGAAGATTTGGTACACGCCGTGCAAAAATTGGTGTAAGCCTCGCCTATCCCCAAAAATCCTCTATTATGCTCAAAGTCGGACACAACCTCCTGCTTAATCAACGTCGCTGGCACGTGCGGCAAGTGCAGCCTGGTGCCGGACGCCGCATCGAGTTGGAAGTCATCGGCACGTCTGCGGCGGCGCAGGGCATGACCCGCACGATGACCGCGTTTCGCTATGGGGATGATCTGTTCATTGAGCAGCGTCATCCGCGCTACTGGCACGGCCATCTGCGCCGCGATTGGTATGAGGATGATTACGACGCCTATCTCCAATGCCGGGCGGTGACACCGCTTGAGATGTTAGATGCCCACACCCGGCACGCAGCCCTCGGCGATTTGAAAAACGACTTTAGCTGGTCCTACGCCCGAAATGCCAAATATCAAAGCTGTCCCCGGGCCTACTACTACCACTACTACGCCGCCTGGGAAGGCTGGAGCGATGAGGCTTCCCCGCCGGTCAAACAAGCCTATCTGCTCAAAAACCTAACCGACCTGCCCCGCTGGGTGGGCACGCTCGTTCACGAAAGCCTGAAATTTGCCCTGGCCCGCCTCAAAGCCGGCCAGCCGGTGGCCGAGGCCGACCTGCTCAAACAGATGCGAACTCGCGCTCAGGCCGATTTCAGCGATTCCCGGAGCGGGCGGTATCAGCAGCAACCCAACCAGTTGGTCGGCTTCCAGGAGCATTATTACCAAACCACGCTGCCCCCCACAGCCTGGCGCGAAGCCTGGACGCGAGCCGAAACCTACCTCAAAACCTTTCTGAATTCGGCGCTCTACGCCCATCTCCGGCAGCAGCCCGCCGACACTTTTTTGGATGTTGAAACGCTCCAATCTTTTACCGTGGCCGGAGAAAAAGTGTGGGTACAGATGGACCTGGCCCGGCGCGAGGGAGAGACGCTTTGCATCTACGACTGGAAAACCGGCCACATCGAGGCTGAGTCCGCCCGCCGCCAGCTCGCCATCTACGGCCTCTACTTTCGCCGCGCCCGGCCCGACCTGCTACCGCCGGAGACAACACTTAAGGGCATCGTTTACGCCCTGGCCGAGGATCGGCTGCTTGAGTTCGATCTCAACGAGCCGCTGTTGGCCGAAACCGAGGCTCACATCGAAGCCGGCCTGACTCATCTGCGGGGCTTGCTACTCGATCCGCTGGCGAATTTGGCGGCGTTGGAAAATTTTCCGATGATCGATGATTTGGCTGTCTGCCGGGGGTGTCAATTTCGGGAGCTTTGTGGGCGGGCGGGACAATAATGTCGCCACTTTGCTTGTCGGTAACGGCAACGGTATAATCTGGCGATTCTAAAATATTATCGACACAGTTGAGTTTCTTAAAGATTGAGCCATCAAACCAAACCTTTTGCCTGGCTCCCCCTGCTATTGATTGCCCTGGCTTTTGCTCTCACCCTCCATGCCCTGGCCGCCGATAGCTTCTGGGGGGATGAAATTCTAACCGCCAGCTTCGCCAGCCGCTCCCCCGCCGAGGTCATCCGCTGGACGGCCAGCGATATTCATCCGCCTCTCTACTATTTGATAGCCGGAACATTTACCAAGTTAATGATTCCTCTCGGTACTACGCCGGACCCCGGCCTCGTCACCGATTGGCTGTGGCGCTTCCCCTCCGTCATCGCCGTCGTCCTGACCGTCGCCGTCACCTATCGTCTCGCTTCACGATTTACGATTTACGATTTACGATTTACGCCGCCCATCGCTGCCCTGCTCCTGGCCCTGTCTCCTATCGCCATCAAATATGGGCAAGAAGCCCGCATGCACGCCCTGTTTATGGCCCTCTCCGCCCTGGCCACGCTGCTCCTGTTTCGCGCCCTCGACCGCCCCCGGAGTTGGCGGCGCTGGCTGGCCTTCGCTCTGGTGACTACAGCCAATATTTACACGATGTACTTCGGCTTTCTCATCCTCGCCGCCCACACCGCTCTGGTCGGATTTACGGTTTTGGATTTACGATTTACGCTTACCCCATCTTCCAACCCTTCGACTTCGCTCAGGACAAGTCGCTCAATCGCCCAATCTCCAAATCTCCTCCTCACCCGCTTCATCCTGACCACCCTCCTGGCCCTTCTCCTCTACCTGCCCTGGTGGCCGGTTCTTTTCGACATCCTGCGTCGCCGGGCCGCCGTCGGGGCCATCGAGGGGGGCGTTGGCGATCCGCTGATGTTTGTAACCGGCGTGGTTCGTGCGCTGGGACCGACGCCGATGCCGGTGGCCTGGTTGTTTCTGGGCCTGTTCATCGTTGGCCTGATTTTCCTGGCTCGTCGGAGCTGGCCGCTGGCCGCGTTCGGGGCACTGTGGCTGATCCTGCCCGCCGCCCTGCCCATCCTCCTCGGCGACCCCCGCGCCCTCCAATTCCGCTACGCCTTCATCCTGCCTCTCTACCTGACCCTCATCGCTCACGCCATCGTCAGCCTGAGTATCGTTGTAACCACCGTCGCGGGTCACAGACCCACTCAGCACACAACTCCCATCTCCCCATCGCCCCATCTCCAATCGCCCAATCTCTCCATCTCCCAACCTCCCAATCTCCAATCTCCAATCTCCACCCCCTCGCCTTCGCTCAGGACAAGTCTCCCAACCTATCTAACCTGGCTCCTGGCCACCCTCTCCTTCATCGCCACCCTGACCTTTTATGCCCAGACCAAACCGAACTGGCGCGGCGCGGCAGCTTATCTCGATGAGCGGGCCAGGCCGGTCGATATTATTCTGGTCGGCCCCCTGTGGGATGAAGGGCGCTTCATTGATTACTACTATCGCGGCCAGGCCCAGCTTTTGACTCCGGCGGCAGTGGTGGCTAATATTCAGGGCTATGCCGCCGGTCTGCGGGCCAACGGCGGGCGGGTGTGGGCTGTCAACCGCTTCGCCCCCACCGAGACGGCGGTGTTAAAGAACATCGACTTCTCCGGCGTCATCATCTCGGAGCCGACCGTGCCGGTCTACGAGCCGGCGCTGTTGACCGCCGCCGCCATCGACCTGGCCGACCAGGCGGTGACAGGGGCTTATCCCTGGGCCGAGGCCGCCGAGGCGCAAGGCGTTCTCAACCCCGACCCGCGCACGGCCCAGGCCGCCGCGCTGCGGGCCCTGGGCGATACGCTGGTGGCGGCGGGCCGGCCCCAGGAAGCCCTGGAGCCGTACCAGACCGCCGTGGACATCTTTCCGGGCTGGGTCAACGGTTTTCTGGTGCTGGCCGAAACGCAGGAAAGCATCGGCAATTTACCGGCGGCGGCGGCGGCGTACCGGCAGGCAGTCGCCTTCAATTCAGCGTGGCACGGCCCTTCCGCCGACGAAGCAGCCAGCCTGGTCGAGCAGGGAGAGTGGTCGGCGGCTTTGGAAAAATATCATCAAATCGTGAATTGAGGCCCCATCGCGGCAGCCTTTTCTATGAACCGTAAACAACTTTTTAACCTCTTAAAGATCATCATCAGCCTGGCGCTGCTCTTTTTTATTTTCCGGGGTCTCGATCTGGCCGCTTTTGTGCAAGCCGTCAGTACGGCCAATCCGTTCTGGTTGAGCGCCGGGTTGACGATGATGATGCTGGGCGTGGTCATCCGCGCCTATCGCTGGCAAATTTTGCTCGATGCCATCGGGGTTGTCGTGCCGATCAAGGAGTTGACCGCTATCTGGTTCATCGGCTTTCTCTTCAACAACCTGCTGCCCAGCGGCCTGGGCGGGGATGCCATCCGCATTATGGAGCTAAATCGCCACAGCGAGCGGGCCTCCGACGCCGTGACCAGCGTGCTGGTAGATCGCTTTTTGGGGCTGCTGGCCCTGCAAGCCATCGCGCTGGTGGCCCTGGTGTTCAACTGGCGAGCCGTTCCCACGGTCATCGCCTATCTGTCGGTGGTGATCTTCGCCGGGATTTTGACGGCAGGCTATCTGCTCATCAACCCGACCCTGTACCATTTTTTGCAAAATCGCGTGGGGTTGTTTCGACGATTGACAGAGATCAACACCATTCGCCACCTCTTTGAGTCGTTCCAACGGTATCCCCTGGCCGCGTTGAGCCGGTCGTTTGGGGTGGCTATCATCTTCAATATTTCGTTGATCGGGATGAATTTTTTTATCGGCCTGGGACTGGGCGCGGAGGCCACGCTGCCCCAATACGCCATCTTTGTGCCGATTACCTCGATGGTGCTGCTTCTGCCGATCAGCTTTGGCGGTCTGGGCGTGCGGGAGGGGGCTTATCAGCAGTTGTTCGGCCAGATTGGGGTTCCGCCGGAAACTGCCGTAGCGATGTCCCTGCTGGTTTATTTCTTCGGTAATATTTGCACAGGCTTTATCGGTGGTGTAATCTATTTGCTACGGAGTGCCCGGGGCGTCGTGTCGAATGAACAATGAAGAATGAACAATGAAGAATGAACAATGAAGAATGAACAATGAAGAATGAACAATGA